>JAHEHM010000047.1 GCA_024644585.1 Porticoccaceae bacterium
CAGACATCCACTGTATAGCGCACACCCATACTACTGAGGGAATGGCAGTCGCCTGTTCTCAAGAGGGTCTTAGGACCGATAATTTTTATTCTGCACTGCTTAACAATCGCATTGCCTATCATAATTTTGAAGGCATTACGGTGATGGATGATGAAAAACCCCGTCTCGTCAAAAGCCTTGGCGATAAAAATATCTTAATCCTACGCAATCATGGGTTATTGGTTGGCGGACGATCGATTCCTGAGGCCTTTCAAACCATGTGGGGTTTACAGCGCGCTTGTGAAGTTCAGGTGGCTACTGATGCTAGCGGTAAAACTCCTATTCCTATTAACGATGAGGTGCTGGCCAAAACTGCTCAGCTTTTGAATTTGCAAGCTATGGGTGGACCTGCCGGGGGCTTAGAATTTGATGCGCTAACCCGAGTGATCGCGAAGATTGACCCTAGCTATAAAGAGTAACGGGCTGTCTACCCAAACCATCGACTGCCTGTTAAAACAGTCGACGCATTAACCATTTGGGCATGATATTTAGTAGCCAAGCCACATAGCGCCAGCGCTTAGTGATATAAATATGTCCCTTTTTATTGAGAATTCCGGTGACTAATTGGGACACCGCCTTTTCAACTGTGGACGTCCAAATAGGACTACCCTGCACCATGGGCGTATCCACAAAACCAGGTTCTACAGTGGTCACTGTGATAGGTAATTTTGAATATTCTGCTCTTGAGCGCATCCCGTTGAAATAGCTTGATACAAAAGCTTTAGTAGCCGCATAAGTCGGCGCCATACCACCGGACATATGGGCCGCCACAGAGGAAATTCCCACCAGATGGCCATTGCCCCGTTCACGAAAATAATTCATGGCCACCACTGTGAGTGCTGCAAAACCACGAATATTGACGTCTATCATCTCGCGCTCGATCGGCCAATCAAGTTGCTTTTCCTGCTGGCCCACCCCCGAGTTGAGAATAATAAGTTCAACATTACCCATTTTTTCAATGAGATCTGTTAGCTGCTGCTGTGCCTGTTCAGCCTGAGATACATCTGACTGCGCAATAAAGTGCTCCGCCGCAAGGCTACTAGACAGCTGCTCTAATTTTTCTAAGCGTCTGGCAACAAGCCCTAATTGGTAGCCCTTTGCCGCTAGCTGAACCGCTAACTCATAGCCTATTCCAGAACTTGCCCCTACTATTATTGCCTGCTTCATGGCCGTTCTCCGTTATTATTTATTTTTTATAGTTCTTGATTAAGTAATAGTAGATTCTCAACCCGATTACCCGATAATAAACAACTTCTATCCACCCGCAGATACCCTAATAATTTCGCAAAATCATGGCGTGTGTGGGCATATAATTTGGGCTGCTGAGAATCATTTGGCTGGTGATAAAGCGCATCAATTTTATTGATGCCATACTCTGAAAATACCATTTTCTGGCGCGTATTCAGCTGGCCAATACTGTGAGCTCTGGTTCGATTATGGAAATGCGGCGCCAATACCTCCAATAAGGCAACCATTGCCGGCGCACTCAGATAGCAAAAAATATCCCAAAATAAAATCACATCAAACTGAACATCTGCCTGTATATTAAGGCTACTTTTAAAAAGTGCTACTCGCTCAGCTTGGGAATACTCGGGGTCATTATACTGGTCCAGCTGTGAGTCTATCAGCCCACAAAACTGCAATCGGCTTTTGGTTTGACCAAAAAAACTCACTGTATCCGGTGTCGCCATACCCAGATCTAAAATTTTAAGGCGTTTGTCATCGGTTATTTGACTAAATAATGGCGCCAACAGCGATGAGGAAATTAGCGTATTTTCAACGCTAGCTTGGGGCTGATCCATTAACTGGGCTCCATAGCAGAGGCAGCAGAAACTGAAGGTGCCGATTCTTCAATGCTAGTATCACTCGCCGAGTCGGTAGTAGTCGCTTCTTGCTCAATAGGGTCAATTTCTATTATCCCCTTATATTTCGCGCCATTCTCTAACTCAACTTTGGCGGCTTGTAGATTGCCAACAATGGTTCCTGTTTTTGCAATAATGATTCTATCAGACACACTAATCTCGCCAACTACCTGACCCTTAACCAATAAGTTTTTAGCCGTAATATCACCATCGGCGAATCCATTAGAACCGATCACAACTGTATATTCCGCAGCTTGGATACTGCCTTTAAATTGACCCTCAAGACTTAAGTCATCTTGGCAGTTTAACTGGCCTACGATGGCAACAGCCTTAGCCACAATGGACTGCTTTTTTTCATTAACTGTAAGATCAAAGGATTGCTCAGAGATAGTTGGCGTCGGGGTCTTTTCCGAGCCGAATCGGTGAATAAATGAACGAACAAAATTGCCAGCCTGTGCAACTAAATCTTTCATTAGACTTTCTTATTATTTGCCAAGTAATTAGGGGTTAATCCTAACAAGCTAGGGGGCATTCCTCCAGTAAAGATTGTTTTAATTGGGATGTAATTATTCCAACCCTAAAAAACCTCCTGACTGATGATGCCACAACTGAGCATAAACTCCCTGTGCCTCCATAAGCTGCTTGTGAGTGCCCTGTTCTATTATTTCACCCTGATCAAATACGATGAGTCTATCCATGGCGGCTATAGTGGATAACCTATGCGCGATGGCGATAACCGTTTTGCCATCCATAAGTTGATATAAGCTCTTTTGAATAGCTGATTCAATTTCAGAATCCAATGCCGATGTCGCCTCATCCATAATCAAAATAGGGGCATCTTTTAAGATCACCCTAGCAATGGCGATTCGTTGGCGCTGTCCACCCGACAAAGAGACGCCTCGCTCACCCACATGGGCGTCATAGCCAACCCTACCCTCAATATCTTTAAGCTCAAGAATAAATTCATGGGCCTCTGCTTTCTTAGCCGCTTCAATCATTTCCTCTTCCGTGGCATCGGGACGACCAAATAAAATATTTTCTCTTACCGATCGGTGCAGCAAAGAGGTGTCCTGAGTTACCACAGCAATATTCTGTCTCAAGCTTTCCTGCTGTACTTTATCAATCGCCTGATCATCAATTGAAATACTGCCACTTTGGATATCATAAAACCGCAGCAGTAAATTAATTAAAGTGGATTTGCCTGCGCCACTTCTGCCTACAATACCTACGCGCTCGCCGGCACTCATGGTTAGGGATAAATCATCAAACACCGGTTTAGTTTTTATAGTGTCATGGTTTAAGTAACTAAATTTAACCTGGGTAAAATCAATTTTCCCCGCAGTGACCTTAATCTCTGGCGCATCCTCTTTATCCAAAACCATCTGAGGTACTGATAAGGTATTTATACCATCCTGAACCGTACCAAGGTTTTCAAATAAATTGCCAATTTCCCAGACAATCCAATGGGACATACCTGATAGCCTGAGAGCTAAACTAATCACCACCGCGATAGCCCCGGCAGTAATTGACGCCTCGATCCATAGGTAAATACCTAAGGCCAAAGTACTAAATACCAACATCATATTGATAATCCACAAGCAGATATTTAACCCCGTCACTAGGCGCATCTGCGGGTGAACAGTATCTAAAAACTCTGTCATACCCTCTTTAACGTACTGGGACTCACGACTGGAATGTGAAAATAATTTTAGAGTCACAATATTGGTGTAACTATCAACAATTCGCCCAGTCATAGTTGATCTTGAGTTTGCCTGAATCTGAGAGATATTTTTTAGCTTGGGCACAAAGAACATTTGTAGTGCAATGTATAGAACCAGCCAAACCAGTAGCGGCAAACAAAGCCTAAAATCAGCACTAGCCACTAAAAATAAGGTGGTAATAACATAGACAGTCACAAACAAAATTACGTCCAGCAATTTCATAACGGCTTCACGAACTGCCAGAGCGGTCTGCATAACCTTAGTAGCTATGCGCCCGCTAAATTCGTTTTGAAAGAACCCATAACTCTGATTCAACAGGTAACGATGCGCCATCCAGCGCACTGACATTGGGAAGTTTCCCATTAATGTTTGGTGCACCACCAAGGAATGAAGAGAAGCCAGAATGGGTATCACAACTAGAATTAGAATGGACATGGTTATAATAGATAGCCATGAATCCTCAATAAAGGTTTGCGGATCGCTGGCAACAAGCCAGTCCACGACTTTTCCCAAAACACCAAATAATGAGGCCTCTGCGATAGCGACCAATGCGGTAAGCACAGCCATAAGCAACAACCATGGTTCTAAGCCTGCTGTGTAATAACGACAGAACTGATAAATACCCTTAGGCGGTTGCCTGGGAAGATCATCTGGAAAGGGGTTAACTAATCGCTCAAAAAATCTAAACATACTCAAACCTGTCTATGACCGCGATTATTCGAAGTCTTCAAAAATGCCTCTAGTGTAGCCTAAAGGCGGGAGTGCGGGTTAAAAACCTACGCTCTAGAATCCATAGGAGATTGCCAAACACTGTGCTTTTTCATTACCTGAGTAAAAAGCGGTGAGTCTAAAATTTCGCCCAACCATCGCTGAAGCCCCAAATAATTCGTCTGATCGAACCAATCCTTATCCACAAAAGCAAATTGCCTTATAAAAGGGAAGATAGCCATATCTGCTACACATATTTTATTGCCCAATAAATAGCGCTGTTCGTTAAGATTTTTATCTAATTTAGAAATAAAGTTTTCGGCCTGACCGCGGTAAGCTTGCTGTGACTGCTCAGGAAACCGATCCCAATATTTATACTTATCGAGCCAAGCTTTAAATGAATTATCATTTTCCTCAATAAGTGTCTGCTGCTGTTGCTCTAAATCCAATGCAAGCCAATTATCCGGGTCTGACTGCTCAAGAGCCCAAGCCATTACCTCAATACTTTCATCAATAATTCGATTATCCAGCTGTAAAACTGGCACAGTTCCCTTAGGTGATATATGCGTCATCTCTGGGGGCTTATTAGCCAGTGAGACTTCTCGTACCTCTAGGTTTATACTGGCATAAGCAATTGCCATACGCGCTCGAATTGCGTAAGGGCAACGCCGAAAAGAATATAAAATGGGTAACATCTAAATAATCCCTAATTTAATGGGTCACAATAATAACAATTGCTCTATTCACAAGGATTTTACCAATGGATGACAAATCTCTCGACATAATTTTATTCGGTGCAACCAGTTTTGTAGGACAAATAACCACAAAGTATCTCTACGAGCATATTGGACTGGACAGTAATATTAAATGGGCAATCGCTGGGCGTTCAGAAAAAAAATTAAATCAGGTCAAAGCTGCGTTAGGTCCCGATGCCGAGGCAATACCCCTATTAATAGCTGATAGCGCAGATACTGACAGTCTTAATCGCCTGTGCCAACAAACTCGGGTCATTCTTTCAACGGTAGGGCCCTATGCTCTGTATGGAGAATCCCTGATTGAAGTCTGTGTTTCACAGGGCATAGATTACTGTGACCTCACCGGTGAGGCCTACTGGATTAAAAAAATGCTCGACAAATACGAGCTTGCAGCCCAAAAGTCGGGAGCGAGAATCATCAATTGCTGTGGCTTTGACTCCATACCCTCAGATCTTGGAGTGCATTTTCTACAGCAAATGAGCCAACAAGCAAACGGTCATAGCTTTAATCATGTGAAATTAAGAGTTAAGGCCATGAAAGGCGGAGTATCTGGCGGCACAGTTGCCAGCGGCATTGAAATGGCCAAAGCCGCCAAAAAAGACCCCTCACTGCGTCGCAATATGGGCAATCCTCATGTGCTTTGCCGCCAATCTGACATAAAAAGTGCAAGACAGCCGCGCATTATAAAACCCACCTATGATCCTGATTTTAAGGCTTGGTCTGCGCCCTTTATTATGGAAGCTATTAATAGTCGCATTGTCCTGAGGTCAAACAGCCTAAAACAAGATAGTACCCCAGCTAACTTAATTTATGGCGAAGCGGTCTTAACCGGCAAGGGTTTAAAAGGTTATCTGCGCGCCGCAGCTATCACCCTGAGTTTGGGCGGCTTTGCGATTGCCACAAAATATAGATTTTTACGTTATTTAATTCAGCAGTTTGTTCTACCAAAGCCCGGTGAAGGCCCCAGTCCACAACAGCAACAAAAGGGCTTTTTTGACCTTCGTATTATAGGTAAAAAAGATCAAAAATCGCTCATGGTTAAGGTTACTGGAGATAGGGATCCAGGGTACGGCTGTACCGCTAAAATGCTTGTTCAAGCAGGTCTCTGCATGGTTTATGATGTTAGTAAAACTGATCTTTCCGGTGGATTTTGGACGCCGGCAACCGCTATGGGTGACAAATTAATCACGCGACTGATCGATTCAGCGGGTATGACCTTTGAAAAGATTGAGCGCTAAAAGATTGCTCGCTAAAACCTATAGGCAAAAAAAACCCGCGCCAGAAGCGCGGGGTTTTTCTGAGTGTAACAACTAATTACTCAGATGCTCTATCCTTAATAGCATTAAGGATTACAGCAAGAGCTGCTGCATTAACGATCGTGCTTAGATTTGCCATAATATCACTGATTGGACCACCTATTACTGGTAATGCTGCAGCCGCGCCAGACACTGTGCCTAATGCTACTGCGAATACAAGGAAATAGGTTCTATTGCTTTTATCTGCTTCATCCGCCATGTAACCACCAACTAAACCTAAAACGGCCATGACTAGCGCTGCTTCGGGAATTGCGGTGAAAGCGCCAACTACTGCAACTGCAATTGATAATAGACGTACTATTTTTAATGCACTCATGTTGTTACCCCATATATTTTTTATTAATTTAATTATTTTACATATGTATGTCTTTTTCGACACGAACCCACCCTATCACGATAAACAATGAAAAAAAACCTTTATTCAAATAACCGATTCGAGCATTTTTGATATAAAATTGCCGCATATTCGGTAGATTTAGCGGCATTTTTGATTAAATTGAATTTTTACAGTCGTTATCTACACCTCATGCATCTCAAAACAAGTTGATAACAAATTTATGGCTCAATACGTATATACAATGAATCAGGTGGGCAAAGTTGTTCCACCCAAACGTGAAATCCTTAAAGATATTTCTCTGTCCTTTTTCCCCGGCGCCAAAATTGGTGTTTTAGGCTTAAATGGCTCGGGTAAATCCACATTGCTAAAAATCATGGCGGGCTTAGATACTGATATCTTGGGCGAAGCGAGAGCCATGGCAGATATAAATATTGGCTATCTGCCGCAAGAACCTCAGCTTGATAGCGCTAAAGATGTACGCGGTAATGTTGAAGACGGTATGCGTGAAGCTATGGATGCACTTAAAGGGCTCGAACAGGTGTATCTTGATTACGCCGAACCCGATGCTGACTTTGATGCTCTAGCCAAGAAACAGGCTAATTTTGAATCGGTGATTGATGCCTGGGATGCACATAATCTAGAACACACCCTAGATGTTGCTGCTGATGCCCTTCGCCTCCCCCCCTGGGATGCCAATATTGATAATTTATCCGGTGGTGAAAAACGCCGTGTTGCCCTTTGCCGCTTACTGCTTTCGCGCCCCGACATGCTGCTTCTCGATGAGCCCACCAACCACCTAGATGCTGAATCAGTATTTTGGCTAGAAAAATTTCTCGAAAACTTTTCAGGTACCGTGGTTGCTGTTACTCACGATCGCTATTTCTTGGATAACGTTGCTGGCTGGATTTTAGAACTTGATCGCGGCCACGGTATTCCCCATGAAGGTAATTATTCTACCTGGCTTGAAAATAAGGAAAAACGTCTTGAAACTGA
>JAHEHM010000011.1:0-34504 GCA_024644585.1 Porticoccaceae bacterium
ACAATTTCAGCCGCAGTTCCACTGAAGAAAGCCTCATCACTGATATAGACCTCATCGCGAGAGATGCGCTTTTCATGAACATCTATGCCATGATCTTTGGCTAATGTGAATACGGTATCTCGAGTAATACCATCCAAGCATGAAGTCAGGTCTGGCGTATAGATCGCCCCCTTACGTACAATAAAGAAGTTTTCTGCACTACCCTCAGAAACATAGCCCTCGGGGTCTAACATAATTGCTTCGTCACAGCCTGAATCCAGGGCTTCACGCAGTGCCAGCGTAGAATTAATATAGTTACCACTAGCCTTAGCTTTTACCATAGTGATATTCACATGATGTCTTGTGTAAGAGGAGGTACGAACCTTCAGCCCAGATTCTAATGTCTCTGGTGATGTGTAGGACGGCCATTCCCAAGCGGCGATACCTAAATGGACCTTTAAGCCTTCAGCGCGCAAACCCATGCCTTCAGAACCCAAGAATACCAAGGGACGGATATAGGCTTCTTTAAGATTATTCACACGCACGACTTCAAGGATAGCCTCACTAACTTCTTCTTCAGTGTAAGGAATATTAAGGTGCAATATTTTCGCGGAATTGAACAAACGGCGAACATGGTCTTCCAAGCGGAAAATACAGGTACCGGCGTCTGTTTCGTAGGCACGAATGCCCTCAAAAACGCCTGTGCCATAATGTAAAGATGAGGTTAAAAAATGTATCTGCGCGTCGCGCCAATCCACTAATTCGCCATCCATCCAAATAAAACCGTCGCGGTCTGCAAATGCCATCGACCTAATCCTCTTGTTTGTGATTACTTAAAAAACTCTGCCAACATAACCGAACTGCCTCACGCTGCTCAGTAAATTTTGACAACAATACCTCAGCAGGCTGATTTTGCAATTGCAAATCATGGGCCGCCGAGCGAAATATCTTGTAGGCTTCTATCAATTGCTGAGCCTGTTGCTCGCTAATAACATCTGTGTTCGACATGGTTTCTAATAATCGAACGGTGTCTGTCCACAGAACTAATTGTTCAGATTTGTGGGACCAAGCCAAGACCGCAAATTGAACCATAAATTCAATATCTACGATACCTCCAGATGCCTGCTTTAGGCAGTATTTGCCTTCTTTTGTGCTTTTATCCAGATGTTTGCGCATTTTAATACGCATTTCAGCCACATCATCGCGCAATTTTTCAGTATTTCTTTTTTTGCGTAGCTGATTAACTCTAATAGTATTAAAACACTCAGCTGTTATTTTATCACCAGCTATCACCCTAGAGCGAACCAAGGCCTGATGCTCCCAGGTCCATGCACTTTGTTTTTGATACTTTTCAAATGAGCTCAGACTGGACACCAGCATACCCGAATTACCAGAGGGTCTGAGTCGCATATCAATTTCATAGGCCATTCCCGCATGAGTTGATGTGGATAGCAGATGGATAATTCGCTGGCCAAGGCGGGCAAAAAATGTCGAACTGTCTACTGACCTAGGGCCGCCCGCCGTCTCACCGGATAAATTGTCATGTAAAAAAACCAGATCTAAATCAGATTTATACCCCATCTCTAAGCCACCAACCTTGCCATAGGCAACCACAATAAATCCTGGGGTTGCGCCGTCATAGGTCTTATCCGTTGCCGGTGCTGGCGTTCCATACTTAGCCACCATTTGGTCCCAGGCAACATTAGCCACGTGCTCTACCACCACCTCTGCCGTCCAAGTCAGCTGATCACTCGCCTCCATCAAGGTAAGACGACCGGTAATTTCACTGGCAGCAATACGTAAATTACAGGCGCGAACAAAATAGCGAATAATCTCCATTTGCTGTTCTTGGTCATGGGTATCTATACGTAAAGTTTGTTGGCGCAATGAATCAAGTAGGTCACTTTTGGTCTGTGCGGCGAACAGGTTTCTCGGGTCCAAAAGCTCATCCAATAAATCTGGAAAAGCCGTTAGCTGGTCGGCAATCCATTGGCTTCTTTGACATAAAAGTGCCAATTGTTCTAGTGCCTGAGTGTTTTCTATCAACAGGGTAAGATAAACACTTCTTCGCAAAACCGCTTGAATCAGTTTAAACACTAGGCCAAAGGTTCGATCACTCTCCTCTTGAGCAGCGCAGATGCGTAACACTTCGGGCATGAGTGTATCCAAGCGTGCTCTTGGGACAGTTGCTAAACTGATCACTACGCGGCTTTGATAAAACTTTTCTAGGGTTTCAATAATAGCCTGCGGCTGCTGATAATCTAGCTTTTGTAAAACCAACAGGCTTTCATCTGCATTCATCTCAGGCTGCCATTGCAGCCCAGCATTGTGTTGTTGATCTGAGTCAACAGCTTCTTCATCGGCAATCATATTGCTAAAACAACGATGGACATTTTCTCTATGACTGTCTAACCGAATTAAAAAGCTATCCCAACTCGATTCTCCCAGCACTAAAGCCACTCGCATTCGCGCCAACTCGTCGACGGGTAACTGTTGCGTTTGCTTGTCATCGATGGCCTGAAGCACATGCTCTGTATTGCGTAAAAACTCGTAGGCTTGCCAGAGTTGCATCTTATCTTCTTCAGCTAATAAACCCTCCATCGCGATCTGCTCTAACGCTTGATGGAATGACTGAACCTGCAAGCCCTGTAGTCGACCCCCTCGGATAAGCTGAAAACTCTGTACAATAAATTCAAGCTCTCGAATTCCACCCTGCCCAAGCTTAATATTGTCATGCATGCCTTTGCGGGCAACCTCAAGATTAATTTTTCGCTTTAGATCTCGAAGTGCTTCAATCGCGCCATAATCGAGATAGCGACGATAGACAAAAGGACTAAGTATTTCTTCAAGCTTAGCGATAGCCTGTTTATCGCCAGTCACCACTCTTGCCTTGACCATGGCAAAACGCTCCCAGCCACGACCCTGAGTAGTGTAATAATCTTCTAAGGCAGAAAAATTTTGTACCAATGGCCCGCTCTGCCCATAGGGACGCAAGCGCATATCAACGCGAAACACAAAGCCATCAACTGTCTGCGCATCTAGGGAGGCAATGAGCTTTTGCCCCAGTCGTTCGAAAAACTGTTGATTGGATACTGAGCGCTTTGCACCCTCGGTTTCACCCGCCTCTGGGTAAGCAAAAATAAGATCAATATCTGAGGATAGATTAAGCTCACCGCCACCCATTTTGCCCATCGCAATCACAAGTAGTTTTTGCTCATTGCCTTCACTATCCAATGGTTTGCCCATATCTTTAGCAACCATTGGATGTAAATAATCCAATGCGACATTGACACAGGCTTCAGCTAGCAGGGTCACATCTCGGGTAGTTTCGGTTAAATCCGCTAGCCGATTCAAATCACGCCATACGATACGTTGCATTTCTCGTTGCCGAAAAAGTCTTAGCTGGATACCCAAGGCTTTCTCATCATCTTCAGGTATAACAGAAATTTTCTGCTGCAGTGATTCTAGTAGGGTAGTTTGTGAATAGGCTCGCTCAAGATCACCGCTTTCTACAAGTTGACGAAACCCCTGACGATCTCCTATCGCCTGATCGGCGGCAAAATCACTGCATCCCCAGGCGCGCTCAAGTTGCTGTAAAAATTCTGAGTCGTCTATGTGTTTTTTTAACCATGTAGAGTCCTTATCTCCATCAAAATAGAGATTTAATTTGGTTTCAAAGAACTGCTGTATAGAAGAAATCATAGTTCAATCAATTATCAAAATTTCTGTAGGAAACCTATAAGACTAGTCTACAATCATAACATGTCTCATCTAACGCTTGACCATAATCTCGACTAAACCATTTAGAGATTTTTCTAAGAAATTATCGTTAGCTAACCACTTAACGAGTTTAGGTTTCGACTGTAAGGAATCTGGAGGTAATGTTGAGTAGACTTTACAGCAATATGTCAGTAGAAGAATTTGAGAAAGGGTACTTCTACGCTGCTGAACTGAAAGCCTTTGCCAAAAAGCTGGGCATTGATGTGGGTACCTTGAGAAAAAACGAGGTAGAGAGCCATATTAAGGCCCATCTTTCGTCAAACAGGGATACTCCACTACCTAAAAGCGTTTCCAACCGAAAAACCAACGGAAATCGCGACAGACTGTTGCCTGATTCATATATTGTAAACTACGTCAGTGATAAAAAGACCAAAGCATTCCTAATGCAAGAGGTCTCAAAAAGAGATCCAAGTATTAAGAATAAGTCAGGTCAATGGTATTGGCTGAACGATTGGCGTAAAGAGCAGATCAGAAGTAATCGTAAAATTACCTACCTTGAATTAATAGACCGCTTATATGAACTAATGACGAACGAGGGAAGGCTCCCGAGAATCCCGTCAACAAGATTCAATAACTTCATTACTGATTTTCTGGCAGATCCCGAAAATGACGGAGCGACTCGTCAGGAAGCGTTTGACGAATGGGAAAGATTGAAAAAAATGCCAGTCCAAAAAAATTATCAGGAATATAAAAAAATCGCAATGACACTGACTGATCAGCGGCAATATCATTGAAATCGGAAAAATATCTCGCATTAATTAGAATCAAACCGACTGTCGATTTTTATCTAAACTGATTGACCACTGTTGCTTAAAGCCCAAAACCCCTATAATCGCGCCATGAATTCAGATAGCTACGTGGATTTCTTTCGCCAAACATCGCCCTATATCCACAAACACAGGGGCAAGACCTTTGTTATTGCCCTTGATGGCGATACGGTTGCCCATGCCAATTTCCATCGTACAATTCACGACATTGCACTCCTGCAAAGCCTAGGTATTCGCATTGTGTTAGTGCATGGCGCTCGCCCACAAATTGATCAGCGTATCGCACAAGCTGGTGAACAGAGCCAATTTCATAACCAATTGCGAATCACTGATAGCAGTGCCATGCAATCGGTCAAAGAGGCATTGGGCAGTACGCGCTGGCAAATTGAAGCTGAGTTATCCACTGGCTTACCTAACTCCCCGATGCACGGTGCTCAGATTAAGGCCATTGGTGGAAACTTTATTACCGCCAAGCCTATGGGCATTCTGAATGGTGTTGATTATCAGCATACTGGAGAAGTTAGAGGCATTGATGCAGAGTCTATTCAGCAACAGCTTCAGATAGGTGGCCTAGTTTTGCTCTCTCCGATTGGTTTTTCACCCACTGGTGAGGCCTTCAATTTAAGCTATCAAGAGGTTGCGGCTCAAACTGCGATTGCCATCAATGCAGAAAAGCTGATTTTAGTCACAGAAGTGTCAGGCATTCTGGAAGATAACAATCTTCTCAGAAGTTTATCCGTGCCTGAAGCTAAAGCCTTACAAACGAAAAGTGACAATACAGCGCAGAATAAATTATTAGAGACTGCTGGCTGTGCATGCAGCGAGGGCGTTAAACGTGTGCACCTAGTCAGCTGCGCTGAAGATGGTGCCCTGCTAACTGAGTTATTTACCCGAGATGGCAGTGGCACGCTAGTCATGCAGGACCATTCCGAAGTCATCAGACCCGCTGAAATTGACGACGTAGGCGGAATATTGGATTTAATCGCTCCTCTAGAAGAACAACAAATTTTAGTGAAACGTTCTCGAGAATTACTCGAAACTGAGATCTCAAGATTCACTCTAGTACTTCACCCTGAGGGCGATTTACTAGGTTGTGCCGCACTTTATCCAACCAGCGATTCTTCACAGGGTGAAATTGCCTGTATGGCAACTAATCCAGAATTTCTTAATCAGGGTATAGCTACTAGGCTTCTGCAGCGCTTAGAAGCAGATGCGCTTGAAGCAAAAATGACTCAAATTTTTGTCCTGACCACTCAAACCGCCCATTGGTTTTTGGAGCAAGGTTTTATTGAGGTTGAATTGAGTGATTTACCCGAAAAAAAGCAATCGCTGTATAACTATCAGCGCAATTCGCGGATTTTTAGCAAAATTCTTTAGAGTTACATCGAATACCTGTAGTAAAATTAAATTATTCGATAAGCTTTTAACTAAACAAGAGACTAATAATGCCTAAGTATCGTTCACATACTACTACTCAGGGTCGCAACATGGCCGGTGCCAGAGCGCTATGGCGCGCTACCGGTATGAAAGATGATGATTTCAATAAGCCAATGATCGCCATCGCTAACTCCTATACCCAGTTTGTCCCAGGCCATGTGCATTTGAAGGATATGGGTGACTTAGTAGCCGGTGAAATTGCCAAGGCTGGCGGTATTGCCCGTGAGTTTCATACTATCGCCGTCGATGACGGTATTGCTATGGGCCATGATGGCATGCTCTACTCATTACCATCGCGGGATGTTATTGCTGACTCGGTAGAATATATGGTGAATGCTCACTGTGCGGATGCCTTAGTCTGTATCTCTAACTGTGACAAGATCACCCCAGGCATGTTAATGGCGGCTATGCGTCTTAATATTCCAGTTATATTTGTTTCCGGCGGCCCAATGGAAGCAGGGAAAACTAAGCTAGCCGATCATAACCTGGATCTTGTGGATGCAATGGTTATCGCTGCCGATGAAACTGCAAGTGATGAAAAAGTTGCTGAGTATGAGCGTTCTGCTTGCCCAACCTGTGGCTCTTGCTCCGGTATGTTTACTGCGAATTCAATGAACTGCTTAACTGAGGCACTGGGTTTATCCCTTCCTGGCAATGGCACAACCTTAGCCACTCATGCTGATCGCAAGGGTTTGTTTGAAGAGGCTGGTCGCACCATTGTTTCAATGGCAAAACGCTATTATGAACAGGATGATGAATCTGTTTTACCTAGATCCATTGCTAACTTCAAAGCATTCGAAAACGCTATGACCCTTGATATCTGCATGGGTGGATCAACCAATACTATTTTGCACCTACTGGCAGCGGTTCAAGAAGCAGGTATAGATTTTGACATGTCAAATATCGATGCGCTGTCGCGAGTGGTGCCTCAACTCTGTAAGGTAGCGCCTAATACGCCTGAATATCATGTTGAAGATGTGCATAGAGCCGGTGGTATTATGGGCATACTAGCCGAACTTGATCGCGCTGGCTTAATTCATAATGAATTGCCCACGGTACATTCTGCTACTCTCGCTGAAGCTTTTGATAAGTGGGACATTGTTAGCGGCCATGTCAGCGAAGAAGTAAAAACTTTTTATAAAGCAGGTCCTGCAGGCATTCCTACACAGACTGCCTTTAGCCAAGCCACTCGCTGGCCTTCACTGGATGCTGATCGCGCTAATGGCTGTATTCGCAACTTAGAAAATGCCTTCAGCACCGAAGGTGGTCTAGCGATTCTTACGGGCAATCTCGCTGAAGATGGCTGTGTGGTTAAAACCTCAGGCGTAGATGAATCTATTTTAGTGTTTGAAGGTCCTGCATTTATTACTGAAAGTCAGGATGAAGCGGTTGCCAGCATTCTAAATGATGAAGTTAAGGCCGGTGATGTGGTTATCGTGCGCTACGAGGGACCAAGAGGCGGACCGGGTATGCAAGAAATGCTTTACCCAACCAGCTATATAAAATCCAAAAACCTCGGTAAAGCCTGTGCCCTTATTACTGATGGCCGTTTTTCCGGCGGAACCTCTGGACTGTCTATTGGCCACGTTTCTCCAGAAGCGGGTGCTGGCGGTACCATTGGTTTGGTTAAGCAAGGTGATACCATTCGTATTGATATTCCTAATCGCACCATTGATGTGTTGGTTTCAGACGAAGAGCTTGCTAAACGTCGTTCAGAGCAGAACAAGATTGGATGGCAGCCTAAGGAAGCACGACCCAGAAAGGTCTCTGCAGCGCTTAAGGCCTATGCCAAACTTGCTACAAGCGCAGACAAAGGCGCCGTTAGGGATCTATCACAGCTGTAACTAATAATGTTCCCATAGACACAAAAAAGCCCGGTTAAAACCGGGCTTTTTTTATTCTGTAAGTTAGCTACTTTCTACAGCTTGGAACCTCAGCTCCAAGGTCACGCAACTTACCCAGACGTGTACCCTCCACATCAGCATATTTTATCCATTGTTTAGGGAAACGTTTTTCCTTTTCATCTTCGGCAACTTTAAGGGCTTTTTGGAAGGCCCCAACCGCATCTTTGTAGCAGTGCATATTAACTAACGCATTGCCCATAATGAGATAATTTGAGCTTGGACGCTTAACACTGCCTTTTTCAGCAGCCTTCAGAGCAGCCTGATAAGCTTGCTTATCTTGACCTAAATCAAGGTAAACCCCTGCCATACGGAACTGCAATTCGCCTGATTCGCTAAGCTGTGAGGCTTGATCAAGCGCGCTCAGTGCTAAGTTGAGCTCTTTTGCCTGGTACCAAGCGGTGCCAAGTACCTCAAGGTTTTTAGCTGTCCGCTCAATGATTTCGTCATCAATACCCTTAGCAATAATTTGCGCGGCTTTGTAAGGAACCTCAGCAGCCAGATACATATAACCTAGACCTAATACCTGACTCTCTTTGTCATATTTGCCGTTCATATAAACAACATCAGAGGCAACTAACTGGTCAAGGGGTCTTTCCTGTTCAGCATACATACCGCCAAGCTGTTTCCAGAACGTCCATTTAGGATAATGCTTAACCAGCTTTTCGAGAATGTCGATGACTTTGTTATATTCGTTTTTCTCATAGTAAAGTACCCGCTGTAATGACCACCAACGCTCTTTAGGGAGTTTTCCTTTAGATTCGACATCATCAATCGCTAATTCGAGAAGAGCTAAAGCATCATCTTTACGTTCAAGTTGATAATAAATCTGTGCAAGTAGCCCACGCGCTGCATTACTAACAATGGTAGATTCCTCAATCCAGATTTCTAATTGCTCAGCGGCATCAGCATAACGACCTTCAGCAGTATATAGCTGAGCTAGAGTATATCGGGTATCTAAACGAAGATCTTCTGGCGTACCCTCACCATTAATGACCTGTTTGTATGAACGTATTGAGCCTTCAAAATCATCCAACGAGTAATAGACATAACCCTTAAATTTCCACACCTGAGTTTGCTCATAGGCCGATTTACAGGTTTTGCTACTAGCCTCAATACCCTCAAGCATCTCCATTGATTTAGTCCAGTCCTCTTCTTCGAGAACCACCTGAATTTTTTCCAGAGATTTACCGCATTTTGCGCCTACTGATTGGCGCTTACGGGTTTTTACATTCTTAAATTTCGGCTCTTTTTTTTCTTCTTCAGCAAAGGCTGAAGCACCAAGATCAGAATAAGACGCTATCGATGACACCATTACAGGCGCTAGAAAAGCAACAGTAAATAGGGCGATAGTTGTTATGCTTTTTAACATCAGATACCCCTTATTTAGCCATCTGGAAAGTAAATTTATACAGCACGCCTGGGACTTCTTCAGGAACGCCATCGACAACTCTTGGGTTGTACTTCAATTTGGTTGCTGCCTTAACCGCTGAACGACCAAAACCCCAACCTTCTGGAAATTCTTCAATCATCACTGGATCACGAACACCACCCATAGTGGTAATTACCACCTGAACTACGGCATAACCCTCTTTACCTCGTGATTGCGCACGATTCGGGTATCTCGGCTGTGGGACATAAACAGGGATATAATCTGAATCTCTGGCGAAACCGGAGTTGCCAATATTCAATTCGCCGCCTGCCGTGGGTGCTGCCATATTGACAGCATTTTCTGGAGCTTCAAATTCAATTTGCTCTTCAGGGATATCTGGCATTTCTTCAGGCTCATCAGGTTTTTCAACCTCCGTGGCCTTCATATTTTCCGTGCGATCGCGCTCAACATGCAGAAAGTCAGGGATTTTATAAGCCGGTTGCTCATTCATATCCTTGTTTCCCGAGTCGATGAGCTTAAACATAACAAACACTAACGCGAGTGTTACCAAAAGCCCTAACCCTGCTGAAATTCCTACTCTATAACCAACCATACTCAAAACTCAGTCGTTTTCTACAGACACAGCGACAGGCGATATACCGATTTCACGGGCTATATCGGCTATCTTAGCCACTGTTTCAATATCAGAATCATTATCGGCTTGGATAACCATGCCGCCCTTGGGGTTTTCATTAAATAAACGAGTTAAATTGATCTTAAGAGCGGTCATTTCAACTCTTTTTTTATCAATCCAAAACTCGTTGTTATCGCTCACAGCTACTAGAATGCCTACTTTTTTATAAGGATCAGAGGTTGTGGTATCTACTCGATTAATCTCAACACCAGGCAACTTAATAAATGAAGCTGTGACGATAAAGAAAATTAGCATAATAAATACCACATCGAGCATCGGTGTTAAATCAATCGCTTGACCTTGCTCTTGTGGCTTACTTGTTCTATCGCGCATAGTTAACTCTCACAGGGTGATGCCAATCGGCATATCAGCCCAACTAGTGATCCATTGTTAGATGATCTTCAAGCAGATGTTTTTCACGTTCTGCTTCTCGCTCGACATAGGTCAGCCCAAATACACCAGAAAGTGCTGCCACCATGCCTGACATGGTCGGAACAGTGGCCTGAGATACACCCCCAGCCATTGCTTTTGCATCGCCACCGCCAGTAAACGCCATAACATCAAATACTACGATCATTCCAGTTACCGTTCCCAGCAACCCAAACAAAGGCGCTATTGCCACCAAGGTTTTGATCATCATAATATTGTCATCAATCTTGACACTGACTTCAGAAATAAGCTTTTCACGAATCTGACGTGCAGTTTTGGACTTTCGCTCGCCTCTCGCTTCCCACTCATCTAAGGCAATTTGAACATCGGTTCCTACGGTGGAACGCAGATACCACAATCGTTCAAACAGCAGGGTCCACATCACGAACAGCAGTACAACAATGGCCCAAAGGACCATGCCGCCTGAATCCATAAACTTACCGAGCTCTGCCCAGGTATCAACAAAAAACATGCTTATTTGTCCTCTAGAGAACCTGCCACAATACCTGCACTCTGCTCTTCTAGAACATGCAGAATACCCTGAGCCTTGCCATTAACCAATGTGTGCAATAGCACTGTTGGAATCGCTACAATTAGACCCAATACTGTGGTGATCAACGCTTGCGAAATACCGCCAGCCATTGCTTTAGGATCGCCCGCTCCAAACAAAGTAATCATTTGGAAGGTAATAATCATACCGGTCACTGTACCCAGTAGACCTAACAGCGGCGCTACCATGGCAATAATCTTCAACAGATTTAAGCCAGACTCAATTTCGGGTCTTTCTTTTAAGACCGCCTCATGCAGCTTCAGCTCAAGAGATTCGGCATCTAAACCTGGGTTGTCGCCGGCTACTTTCAATACTCGCCCTAGTGGGTTTCCGGTATCAGAAGTGTTGTTAGCCAGCTGAGTTTTAACAGCGCGCGACATTCCAAATAGAACAAAGAAGCGCCATGCTGCCAAAATAATCGCAAAGATAAATACAGCAGTAATGACATAGCCTACGATGCCACCAAAGTGCCAGCGCTCAATCAGGGTTGGCGCGTTGATCAATGCGGCTAGAAGACCGCCGCCAAATGGACCTGTTGGATCTAGGCCAACTTTGGTAAAGCCTGAAGTCGCTTCTTGAAGATCTTCTGCACCACCGCTGAACCCTGATGGCTGACGAGTCAACTCAGAAACAAGACCAGAGGCAGAGTTGTACTCAAGGTACATGCCATCAGCAACAAGGTTGTAGGCACCTACACGAACAACTTCCATTTCTGCCGGCTCACCATTAGCCAAAATCACCGTGCGGTTAAACTTAACTACGCGGCCGCTTTCAATCATTTCACGCTGCTGCTCATACCAAAGCTTTTCAATATCTTCAATTGAGGGAAGCTTGGTGTCGCTGCTCATTTTTTCAATGAGGTCATCTAGGAATTCAGTTCGACCTGTAATCTGCGTGCTAACAATCGACTGATCGATTTTAGCTCTTAGATCACCCGCCGTACCGGTAAGGTGACCAAATAATTCTTTAAGCGAGCCTAGACGCTTGTCACGCTGTTCACGCAGTGCCGCTAGAATAATATCGTTATCACGAATAGTCTGCTCTAGTCGATCAGAACGACGCTCTTCCTCAGCCTTAGTGTTTTTAGCACCCTTAAGCAACTGATTCTGTTTGCGCTGATCTTTCAAAAAGTCAGCTTCACGTTGACGAGATTCAGCTGTTTCTGAAATCTTAGCTGATTCAATCATGTCCAGTAGTTCTACAAGGCTTTTTGCTTCGCTTGCTACCACCGGAGTGGATAGCGCCGCTACAGCAAAGAATGCTACGAAAATATTTACCATTTTAGTTTTCATTGTGCTGTCTCCGGAGCTGTAATCGGCACTTCAATAACATCCTGAGGCGCTAGTTTAACGGCGATGCGGATTGCTTGATCTACCGCGCGGCGATATTCAGAGCCAAGTGGCTGCCAGCTTTTAGAATTTTTGTCCCAAACGCCAACTTTAGATTTGTCTTTGCTTTGATAGGTCAAAGCAACACGACCGATTCTTAGTATTTGAACCTCAACCAAAGAACCGTCACCATTCAGATCGATCTGATCAGTGTAAGATTCCATTGAAAGACTGTAGTCAGACTCAATATCATAAACCTCAAGAATCTGTCGGAACTTTTCAGCTGCAGAGAACTTGGCGCTATCAAGGTTGACATAAAGTTCCGCAATTGCCTGTTGACGACGCTCAAGCTTAAACGGCATATCTAAACCAACAAAGTCTTCAAGGGCATCTAGCATATTTGCCATAAGAGGCGAAATGCCACGTTCAATAACGGTAGCATTCTCAATAGACTCTTCAAGCTCAACCATCATGCGCTTTTGGCTGACGATTTGACGCTCAAGTTGCGAGTTATACACTCTTAGAGATTCAATTTGTTTGTTCACCTGCTTGAACTCTTGGAGCAAACCATCGGTTTGGTCCGCTATGCGGTCAACGGTGACTTGAGATTTTTTTGCCGCCTGAACCTTTTCAGCCCCAGCATTTAAAATTTCGCTTACTTCTGCTGTACGCTCGACTACAGCGGTTTCTTCCGCCATAGCACTCATAGCGAAAGCAAAAATGGCCATTGGTGCCAGTGCTATCAATGATTGCTTTTTCATAGTTCCCTCATTGGGTCTATCAGATTAGTTACATGGTCTAGCTCAACAGAACCCTGTAGCAGCTTGTTGAGCGCTTAATTTCTTGGTTAGACTTTTTATCAGTCTTTAAGCCAATAATCAATGCAGCTTGGTATATTTTCTTATAAATAAAACATACTTAATTGCAGTAATCGCGCAATATTAACACAACTTTAGCGCGGAAATTTAGTCTTTTTATGACAATCCAGCTATTCGCTCTAAAACCACAAAGCGATAACTGTAATTACCAACTTTTTCTGGTATTTTTTCTGCTACCTGTTGCCATTGAGTTGAATCAATAACGGGAAAATAGGCATCTCCCTCAATTTCCGCTTCAACCTTGGTAAGATAAAGCTTGCTGGCAACAGGTAAGAATTTTCGATAAATTTGCTCGCCGCCAATAATCATTAGCTCATCAGCACCTGCCGCTGCACAGGCTTTTTCAGAAGCGGCTATTGCTGAATCCAAATCATGGACAACTTCTACCCCATCAGCCGTCCAGTTAGCATCGCGCGTCAGAACTATATTAGCTCGCCCCGGAAGCGGCCGACCAATGGAATCATAGGTTTTGCGACCCATCAAAATCGGCTTGCCCATAGTCACAGACTTAAAGTACTGCAGATCTTCAGGCAGATGCCAGGGCAATTGATTGTCCAAGCCAATCACATTGTTTTGGCTAGCCGCCACAATAAGTGCAATTTTCATAATCTCTCCTATACCGCAACTGGCGCCCGAATAGCGCTGTGTGACTGGTAGTCAACCAATTCAAAATCATCATAAACAAAATCAAACAGATTATTGACCTGAGGATTAATTTTTAAGGTAGGCAGTGGCAATGGGTCTCGGCTCAGCTGTTCTTTTATCTGATCCTTATGGTTAGTGTACAGATGAGCATCGCCAAAACTATGTACAAAATCACCAAGCTCTAGGCCGGTAACCTGAGCGACCATCATCGTCAGTGCGGCATAGGATGCAATATTAAATGGCACCCCCAAAAATACATCTGCGCTACGCTGATATAGCTGACATGACAACTTGCCTTCGGATACATAAAACTGAAACAGGCTATGACAGGGTGGCAGCCCAGACTTAGCCATTACCGGAATGTCCTTTGGATTCCAAGCTGACACAATCAAGCGTCTTGAATCAGGGTTTGATTTAATATCATCAATAATTTGTGATAACTGATCTACGCCCTCAAAATTACGCCACTGACGACCATAAACCGGACCTAACTCGCCATATTGCTGCGCAAAATCTTCGTCTGTTTTGATGCGCTCAACGAACTCCTTAAGCCCCACCTTCCATTCATCAGAATGCATTGCAAATTTTTGATCAGCGCCAGTTTGTCGCAACCAGCTTTGGTAGGGCCATTCATTCCATATGCCCACGCCATTTTCTACTAGGTAACGAATATTGGTATCGCCTTTAATAAACCATAATAATTCATGCAAAATCGACTTTAGGTGGACCTTTTTAGTCGTTACTAAAGGGAAGCCCTGCTGCAAGTCGAAGCGCATTTGATAACCAAATACACTATGCGTCCCTGTGCCGGTTCGATCCCCTTTGAAAACCCCGTTATCAGCTATATGGCTGATTAAATCTAAGTACTGTTTCATTCTTTGCTCTACACCCTCTAGCCAGAAATTTAAGCTGGCGATTTAAGTTTCTTACCCACCAATGGAAGTGATTTTCTTAGTAACCACAAGCCTAAAAGAATCATTGGCACACAGAGTGTTTGTCCTCTGGTCATCCAATTAAAGGCTTCAAATAATGCTGACTGCCCGGCGAACTGCGCATCTGGCTGACGAACAAATTCAACCATAAAGCGGAAGGCACCATAGCCTATTAAAAATACGCCGCTTACTTCACCAAATAGTCTTGGTTTTCTTGCATAAAAGTGGACTATAAAAAATAGAACCAATCCCTCTAATAATGCTTCGTATAGTTGTGATGGATGCCTTCCCATCTGCAACGGGTCGGAAGGAAAAAGCATAGCCCAAGGGCCCTCTGTGGCTCGCCCATAAAGCTCTTGTCCAATAAAATTACCTAGGCGCCCAAAGAACAAACCTGTAGGCACTAGCGGAGCAACAAAATCACCCACAGCCAAAAAAGGCAGTCTATGCTTTCTGGCATACATATAGATAGCCAAAATGACACCTAGCAAGCCACCATGAAAAGACATACCCCCTTCCCAGAGGCGAAATAGCATAGATGGGTCTGCTACCCATTTATCAAAACTGTAGAAGAACATATAGCCCAAGCGGCCACCCAACAATACGCCCCAGGCACCGTAGACAATTAAATCTTCTACCTGGGTTTTCTTAACGGGCGACCAAGTGCGCTGGCTTGCTCGCATAGCAATAAACCAGGCACAGGCGAATGCCATAAGATACATTAGGCTATACCAGTGAATCTGCAACGGTCCTAGGCTGATCGCCACAGGATCAATATCTGGATGCATAATCATGAAGATGGACTCAAAATATATTCAGCGCAAATCATAGCGGTTTATGACCGCCTCTTCTATAAGGAGTTTGAAATCCTGACGCCACTAGGAGGCCAATTTGCTTTGATTTAATGCGAATGGCGCTAGCGCCTTAGACATAAAGCGTCCCACCGAAGCGGCATCTGACAAACAAAGCGCTTCATCGACCCAGTCTTCGGCCATTTCTCGACTGACTTTAAGCATTAAGGATTTAACCCTCAGCAATGAGCTGGCACTCATGGAAAGATTTTTATAACCCAGCCCCATCAAAACTACTGCAGAGACAGGGTCACCAGCCATTTCACCACAGACACTAAGCTCACAATCCACCGAGATCGCTTGCTCTTGAATACTTTTTAGCGCCCTTAATACACTGGGATGAAGAGAATCATAGATCTCTGCTACACGAGGATTGTTTCGATCGACGGCCAGTAAGTATTGCGTTAAATCATTGGTACCCACAGACATAAAGTCAACGCGGCGACCAATCTCTTTTACCTGATAAACTGCAGCCGGCACCTCAATCATAGCGCCCAAGGGTGGCAGTTTAAGATTATAGTTTTCTTCTTCGGTTAGCTCTCTGTACGCTCTATGAATTAAGGCAAGCGCGGCATCAAGCTCTGAAAGATTACTGATCATAGGCAGCATAATTTTCAGGTTATTTAGTCCCTCACTCGCTCTTAATAGCGCCCTGATTTGCACCAGAAAAATCTCTGGATGGTCGAGAGAAATCCTTATTCCACGCCACCCAAGAAACGGGTTTTCTTCCTCGATTGGGAAATAAGGCAAGTCCTTATCACCACCAATATCAAGGGTTCTCATGGTAACCGGTCTGGGTGCAAAGGTTTCTAGATGCTCCCGATAAACAGCTACCTGCTCATCTTCTGTAGGAAAACTAGAGCGCAATATAAAAGGAATTTCTGTTCGAAATAGTCCTACTGCCGCCGCACCACTGCGCAATGATTGAACGTTATCGTTTCGCAATCCTGTATTAACCCAGAGAGCGAAATCAAAACCATCGGTTGTTTTGCAGGGCACATCGCGCAATTTCTGCAAATCTTTAATGATAATTTGCTCTTCACGCTGACGCTGAACATAGTCACGTTTCAAG
This sequence comes from Porticoccaceae bacterium, assembly GCA_024644585.1. Taxonomy (GTDB): domain Bacteria; phylum Pseudomonadota; class Gammaproteobacteria; order Pseudomonadales; family Porticoccaceae; genus HTCC2207. The sequence goes on from JAHEHM010000011.1 coordinate 16,616, forward strand.
GTGCGCGTGGCTTGGCTGATCACATTACCTGAAAACCCATCTACAATGAGTTCTTTGCCTTCAAGTTCTGCACAGGGCATATCCAGTGCGCCCATAACCGTAGGAATCCCTAGGGCACGAGCAACAATGGCCATATGCGAATTGCTAGCGCCTTTCAGCGAAACAATACCCACTAAACGTTCAACCGGAATATCAGCTAGCGCGGTAGCGGACAAATCCTCACCAATCAAAACAATGCGCTTTGGCAGCGGCCCTTTTTTCTCACTGGTTTGTTGCAAGTAACCCAATACTCTTTTACCTAACCCCTCAACATCTGACGCACGCTCTCGCAAATAGGGGTCTTCCATATGCCTGAAGGTTCGGACGTGCTTCAAGATTACTGAGCTCCAAGCGCTCTGTGCCGTCTGCCCCATCTGTATAGCGTTAATTACCTCACCACCCAGTGAATCATCATCTAGCATGCTGATGTAGACATTAAATAACGCAAGCTCTTCTGAGCTGAGTTTGCCTTCTAGGCCAACACCCAAATCGCGCATGTCCTGCTTGACGGATTTTAAGGCCTCTCGAAAGACTGCCACCTCTGCTTCAGGGTTTTCTGTGTATCTTTCAGGCACAGAAGCCAAATCCATAGTTTGCTGAGCCAATACGGCACGACCAATACCAACCCCGGGCGAACTGGCTATACCATGGAATATAGCCTCTTTGCTTTTACCTCTTCCTGCCGAAGCTAACTTGCTTAATGCACCTGTCGCCTCAGCATGAGCTATTGCCCCAGACAGCTGAGCACAGACCGTGACCATAAAGGCCTCTTCTTCTGTAGCAAATCGTCTCTCGGTTTGCTGCTGCAAGACCAGAACGCCCAAAACCTTTCTGTGGTGAATAATTGGGACACCCAAAAATGAGTGGTAAATATCCTCACCAATTTCTTCAAAAAACACAAAATTGGGATGTTTGTCGGCATTCTGTAAATTTAATGGCTCTTCTTTTGCCGCCACTAAACCCACCAGACCCTCGCCCATCTGCAAGCGCACCTTGCCAATAGATTCCTGACGCAGACCCTTGGTAGCCATTAATACATAGCGGCTATCTGTTTCATCAAACAGATAAACAGAACAGACCTCTGCATTCATCGCGGCCTGAACCTCGGTGACAATGATTGTCAGCACCTCGGGCAAGCTTCGAGCAGCATTAACCTCTTGAAAGATGGTTTTAAGAGAGTCGAGTATATTCATCTAGTCGCGCTTTCTCCGCTTTTGAAACCGAGCATTGATTGGCGCAAATTCCGCCAACGCCTGTCGGTATACATTCTGCTTAAATGAAACCACCTGATTAATAGGGTACCAATAACTTACCCATTCCCAAGCATCAAATTCTGGGTGGCCGGTTGCATTAAAATTAATCTTTTTCTGATCACCCACCAACTGCAAAAAGAACCAACGCTGCTTTTGCCCAATACAGCGTGGCGTAACATTTTTACGCTGCATCTTTTCAGGAATATGATAGCGAAGCCAGCGCTTGCATTGCTGAACAATTTTCACATCCTCTGACTTGAGACCTACTTCTTCGTATAGCTCGCGAAACAATGCCTGCTGTGCCGACTCTCCCTGATCAATCCCTCCCTGAGGAAACTGCCAAGCTTTTTGACCAACTCTTTTAGCCAGCAAAATTTGGCCGCGACCATTGCTGATCACCATGGCCACATTAGCGCGAAATCCGTCTTTATCAACCAATTTAAAAATACCACCAAATGTTATACATAAAGCCCCATTGTTCCACAGTCGCGAGGACTCAGCAATTTTCTCTTGAGCGATTGCGATAGGGAGGCTATGCTTGGCGCCATATAAACCCAAACCATTCAACCGGACCTCTCCTATGGCACTAGCCATCTTTGATCTTGATAACACACTGATAGCCGGCGATAGCGATCATGGCTGGGGTGAATTTATGATCGAAAAGCGCCTAGTAGACCCGCAACATTACAAACAAATGAATGACCGCTTCTATGCAGATTATGAGGCGGGATGTTTAGATATTTTTGCTTACCTAGAATTTTCGCTTGAGCCACTGACAAAAATTCCACGACAAGAGCTTCAGAAATTACACCAAGAGTTCATGGTAAGCGTGATAGAACCCATGAAACTCGGCAAGGCTGAAGAGCTTATTAAGGCACACCGCGAGGCAGGGGACCGTCTTCTAGTTATCACCTCAACCCATCGTTTTATTGTTGAGCCCATATGCCAGTGGCTTGGCATTGATGAAATTATTGCCACTGACTTAGAAGAAGTTAATGGCAACTACACCGGCAAGGTATCGGGCACACCGACATTTAAGGAAGGTAAAGTTATACGCTTTAATCAGTGGCTCAAAGAGCAGGGAGAAACGGACGATCAGAGTTATTTCTATTCTGACTCTATTAATGACCTACCACTGTTACTTGAGGTCTCAAATCCAGTGGCCGTAGATCCTGACTCGGCGCTAAAAGCGCAAGCCGAGTCAAGAAATTGGGAAATAATCTCACTTAGGGACTAAAATCAATTAGCCCTTGAGCTTAGGCTTCTTCTAATAGCCCTTTATAACCCTCTGCATCCAGCAAGGCAGAATAGTCTTTTTCTGAATCAACACGAACAGTAAACAACCAGCCATCTTCATAGGGACTGCCATTCACTAATTCCGGCTGATCCTCTAGACCAGAATTAACCTCAACCACCTCACCTGTAATAGGTGAATAAATATCTGATGCCGCCTTGACCGATTCGACAACCGCAACTTCTGCGCCTGCAGTAACCTCGACTCCAATCTCGGGAAGCTCAATAAATACAATATCACCCAATGCGTCTTGAGCATGATCAGTAATACCAACAACAATCGTTCCATCACTTTCTAATCTTGCCCATTCATGGCTATTTGCATATTTTAACTCTGCAGGAAAATCGCTCACATCGCACCTCTATTTATTACTTAAAATTTAAACTAAATACAGCATACATTTTACTGTTGAATTGACATAAAGTTAATGCAAATTTAATGCACCATTAAATTACTTCACTTATGTATAAATTAGACTGCTTACGGAACAATTTCCAGCGGAGGTTCATCCAAAGCCGCAAATTGTTCTCGAAGTGTCAGAATCTGGTCACTCCAATAACGTGGTGAGTTAAACCAAGGAAAGGCTCGAGGAAACGCTGGATCCTCCCAGCGACGGGCAATCCAGGCGCTATGGTTAATAATTCGCAAGGTTCTCAGCACCTCAATAAGCTTTAATTCACGCAACTCAAAATGATGGAATTCGCTGTAGCCCTCAATGAGTTCTGTCATTTGGGCCTTTTGTTCATTTCTATCACCGGATAACAGCATCCACAAATCTTGCACCGCTGGCGCCATGCGAGCATCATCAAAATCCACAAAGTGAGGATTATCATCACGCCAGAGAATATTTCCTGAATGGCAGTCGCCATGCACTCTAATCCAATTGGGTTCGCCAAAATCATCAAAAATTTCTTGGCATCGGTTTAACACATCGGGTACTAGGGAGTCGTAAGCGGCACGCAACTCTGAGGGGATAAATTGTTCGCTAATAATATTAAATGACTCCCATCCAAATGTTTGAATATCTAATTTGGGACGAGAATCAAAAGGCTGGGTAGCGCCTATGGCATGAAAGCGCCCTAAAAGACGGCCCAAAATTAATAGATTATCCAGATTATCTAACTCTGGAGCATAACCCCCTCGGCGAGGGAACAGGGAAAATCTGAAGCCCTGATGAGTAAATAACGAAGAATCTTGAGCATTGACGAGTGGGCAAACCACCGGTAATTCTTGGTCCTGCAATTGAAAGCAAAACTGGTGCTCCTCTAAAATTTGCGCATCAGTCCAGCGATTAGGCCGATAAAATTTTGCAATTAGGGGCACAGATTCATCAATACCCACCTGATAAACCCTATTCTCATAACTATTTAGCGCCAACAACCTGCCGTCAGTGATAAAACCGCAGCTTTCAACAGCATCCATTATTGCATCGGGAGTTAGCGACTCAAAGGCATGGGGCTTTGGGTTTTCCATGGAGTGTTCCTCAACCATTAATGATCAATCCGCTTCGAGCGCATCGCTTTCTTTTGTCCATGTTGCGCTTTTTTATCCAGCCGCTTTCTTTGAGAGCTAAAAGTAGGCCTTGTTGCCTTGCGCGCTTTGGGTAATACGGCCACAGATTGAACCAATCGCTTGAGTCGCTCTAAGGCGGCCGATCGGTTCTTTTCCCAGCGTCGAAACTGCTGTGCCTTAATAATTATAACGCCATCTTTGGTAATACGCTGATCCTTAAGAGCCTGCAATCTCTGCTTAAAGGCATCCGGCAGCGAAGAATTGTTAATATCAAACCTCAGATGAACCGCGGACGATACCTTATTCACATTTTGACCACCAGGACCACTTGCACGAATAGCCGTTAATTCAATTTCCTCAAGGGGAATTGAAATAGATCGAGTAATAAATATCACTGCTCAGCCTGCTCCAAGAACTCAAACCTTGGTACCTGCTGACCATCCAGCTCAACTGTCTCAAGAAACATCTCAACCGGACGCACCCAAAGGTCTCCAGCGCCATACATTGGGCGATAGACCACTAGACTGGACCCGTTTTCACTGTGCTGAGCGACACCAAGGATATGATATTTATTACCCTTAAAATGTCTGTATATTCCCTGCTTAATATTCAAAATTTTATCTCCTGTTGCCACGACTTACGCATCTAGTACTTTGTAGGGATTCATAATGCCACTGGCATCAGATATTTGTTTTGTTTTTTTGCCACATCAAGTACATCTTCAAAAAAAACCAATAATGCAGTATTTAATGACTAAAACACCCCTAAAAACACCTTTTAATGAATAAAATAACCCAAAATTCGCAAAAACCAGAAAAAAGCAATACACTCAATATTAATGAGATGTGGAATTTTATTAATTTTACTCTCTTTGGGGATCTTTGGGTTTAATAATAAAAACATGAGTTCAAAGTGTTTATTCAGTCTGTAAGGACTGTTGTTTAAAGCATCATATTTTGATGCTGTGGTATTTTAAGAGAGGTTGTTATGTCAGGTGAAAGAGTTGCTGGCACTGTAAAGTGGTTTAATGATAGTAAAGGTTTTGGTTTTATTGAGCAGGAAGGCGGAAGTGACGTATTTGTTCACCACAGTGCCATCCAAGCTGAAGGCTTCAAATCTTTGAAAGAGGGACAGGCCGTTACTATGGAAGTTATTGATGGCCAAAAAGGCCTTCAAGCAGAGAACGTAATAGCTGACTAAGGCTGCATGATCGCTTTCAAAAAGTGGTAATGAATGTTCTTAAAAAGCCCTGACCATGTCAGGGCTTTTTTTATACTTTCAAAAAAGAACTTTAAAGTAAGGCAGAAAGCCAAACAGAAACTACTTAATTTTAGCTTCTTTATAGATAACGTGCTTACGGATGGTTGGATCGTATTTTTTGATCTCCATCTTGTCAGGCGTGTTACGCTTGTTTTTGTCCGTAGTATAAAAGTGTCCTGTACCGGCGCTAGACACTAAGCGGATTTTTTCTCGAGCTGATTTAGCCATTTCTGGATCCTCTAGATTTTCTCGCCGTTAGCACGAAGGCTGGCAAGAACGTTTTCGATACCATTTTTATCAATAATGCGCATGCCTTTTGTTGATACGCGCAATTTAACGAATCTTTTTTCAGACTCAATCCAAAAACGATGTGTGTGCAAGTTTGGCTCAAAGCGACGACGTGTTCTGTTCTTCGCGTGAGATACGTTATTTCCAGCCATTGGGCGCTTACCCGTGACCTGACATACTTTAGACATTGTTGCTGCCTCTTGTTTGCAGTTTGTGCTTTGAGCAATACTCAAAAGCTACTTGAATTTATTTCCCAACAACCTTAACTACAGGCCGACTTTTAAGGAGGCGCGTTTTATACCAGAAAGGCTATCTTGAAGCAAACAAAAAGCGATAATTAACCCATAAATGCGCTGTTTTTTGCCAACAGCTGTTTTTTTCAAATACTTAAGACAAAAAGTGTCTAGGGCTCGTCCTTTGACGACAAGCAATCTAAAGCTTGCCTAGCTGGCCTAATGAAACGATTTCTCCCTTGCCAATCACAAAATGATCTAGCAGCTTAATATCCAAAATACCTAGGGCGGCCTTTAACTTTTTGGTAATAGAAATATCTGCCTTGCTTGGCTCAGCATTTCCACTGGGATGATTGTGGGCAACAATAACTGCTGCGGCATTTTTTTGCAGTGCCACTTTGCATACCTCTCTGGGATAAACGCTGGCCGAATTAATAGTCCCCTGAAATAGCTCAGAAAAATCAATCAACCTATGCTTAGTATCTAAGCTCAGCATCACAAAAACCTCACGATGATAATTGCGCATCTGTACCGCCAAGTAATCCATGACCTCATCTGGGCTACTAAAAACATCAGTAACCGTAAGTCGCTCGCTTAAATATCGCTTGGTGAGCTCTAAGCTAGCCTGTAGCTGACAATATTTTGCCTCTCCCAGACCCTTGCTGTTGCAGAAATCTGCTTTGCCTGCGGCTAGCAACGGCGCTAACCCACCAAACTGATCGAGCAGTGACTGCGCCATAGCTTTTGCATCCACACCCTGGTAACCCACGCGTAAAAAAATGGCCAATAACTCAGCGTTGGTGAGCGCATCCGGTCCTTTTTTTAGCAATTTCTCTCTTGGCCTATCATCCAGTGGCCATTTCCTTATAGACACAGCAAGTCCTTTTCTACTATAGAATTTTGTCTCGAAATGTTATCTTAGCCTCAAATTGAAGCTCTGTTTGGAGTATTAATGAGTAGTCTGTCACAAAAACGCATTATTTTAGGGATCACTGGCGGTATTGCAGCCTATAAGAGCGCTGAAATTACGCGTCGCCTTCAAGATGAGGGTGCCGAGGTTCGTGTTGTAATGAGCGAATCGGCTCAAGAATTTATTCGCCCCCTGACACTTCAAGCTCTAAGTGGTAACCCAGTGCATACGGACTTACTGGATCCCGAGGCCGAAGCTGCTATGGGCCATATTGAGCTAGCACGCTGGGCTGACCTTGTTCTGATCGCACCTGCAACGGCGAATTTTGTTGCCACACTAAATCAGGGAAGCGCCAATGATCTAATGAGCTCAATTTGCCTGGCAACCACAGCACCCGTCATGATAGCCCCCGCCATGAATCAGGCTATGTGGTCAAACAGCGCCTCTCAACAAAATATTGAAAACCTCAAACAGCGTGAAGTGCTCATTCTAGAGCCTGACAACGGCATTCAAGCCTGTGGTGATGTTGGTCCAGGAAGGCTCCCTCAACCTGAGACGATCGTACAGCAAGTCGCTTCAGTTTTTAAAACCGGTGAAATGACGGGTAAAAAAGTCGTAATTACCGCTGGTCCTACTCGGGAGGCCATAGATCCTGTGCGATATATTAGCAATCATAGCTCAGGAAAAATGGGCTATGCCATTGCTGACGCAATGATTGACGCCGGGGCTGAAGTCACCCTTATTTCAGGGCCAGTGTCTCTTAAACAGCCAGACAGGTGCACGCTGGTTAGCGTTACCTCTGCCCATGAAATGCTTGAAGCCGCCACAAAGGCAGTTCAAGGAACCGATATATTTATTTCTGCAGCCGCAGTAGCAGACTACTATATAACTGAGACCTCTGATCAAAAAATTAAGAAAAAAACCGATAAAATGACGCTAAATTTAGCGAAAACACCAGATATTGTGAGTATCGTTAAGGAAAATAACCCTAAGTTGTTTGTTTTAGGGTTCGCCGCAGAAACTCAGAAAGTTGAGCAATATGCCCGTGAAAAGTTAGCCAGCAAAAATTTAGATGCCATCGTTGCCAACGATGTTTCACGGGAGGATATTGGCTTCAATTCGGATGACAATGAGGCCCTATGGGTGGAGCAAGAATCAACCCATCACTTTAGTAAATGCAACAAAGCCCAATTAGCTAGAGACTTAGTCGCGTTACTGGCAACTAAGTTAGAATTATAGAATCTAGATAACTGAGAAAATTTTATTGTGAGCCAAGCACCAACACTTGAACAGCTGCCCAATGAAGTATTTCGCGATTACGACATTCGCGGGCTTGCCTATACACAAATAACAAGCGAATTTGCCGCTCGTCTTGGCGCGGCGCTTGCGATAATGTTTAAAGGCAAGAATCATAGCGCCATCTATGTCGGCAGAGATTGCCGCCTGAATTCACAAGACCTCTCTATTGCCCTTTGCCAAGGTTTGCTCAATCAAGGCATGGATATTATTGACCTCGGGGCTGTTAGCACGCCGGTTGTAAACTATTCTATTTATTGCGGCGATCAAGCAGATTTGGGCATTATGATTACCGCCAGCCACAACCCAAAACAATATAATGGCTTTAAAATCGTTGTTCGCGATGAGGTTATTGATGGCGATACTCTACAAAAACTAAAGCAGCTCATGCATTTGCCAAGCCCAAAATCACCTGAAATGGGCCAGTTAAAGACTGTGGATATGTCCAAATCATATCTTGACGCAATCGCCCAAAATTGTAACGCAAAGAATCACTTCAAAATCGTTATCGATGCCGGCAATGCAGTTGCAGGCCCACTGGCTGAGAAGCTTTTTACTCAGCTAGGCTACGACTTTACACCCATTTTTTGCACGCCTGATGGCGAATTTCCCAACCATGACCCCAATCCCTCGGACGAGAAAAACCTATTACCGCTTATAGAAACCGTGGCCGCCAATAAAGCGGACCTAGGCTTTGCTCTCGATGGCGACGGCGATCGACTGGTGGTTATTACAGGCAGTGGTGGCATTGTCTGGCCAGACCAGCTAATGATGATTTTTGCTGAGGATATTTTGCGCCAGCATCCAAAAACCAAGGTGGTTTTTGATGTTAAAAGCAGCAATCGACTCAGCCAACTGATTACTGACAATGGCGGTGTGCCGGTGATGTGTAAAACCGGTCACTCGCACGTCAGACGAGCCGTCAATCAGACAGATGCGCTTATTGGCGGTGAATTTAGCGGGCATATTTTCTTTAATGATCGTTGGCATGGATTTGATGACGGCATCTATGCTGCTATGCGGCTGTTAGAGGTATTAAGTGAATCAGATAAAGATTTAGACGAGATTCTCAAGGAATTCACCCCTTGCGCTGATACCCCTGAAATATTAATTCCCGTTTCAGAGACTGAAAAATTCAACCTGATTGACAACATCACTAGCCAATGTCATTTTTTAGGCGCTAAAGTTAACACTATTGATGGACTAAGGGTAGAATACCCCCAAGGCTGGGGTTTAATTAGAGCATCCAATACCTCAGCCTATCTTACTATGCGCTTTGAAGCTGAAAACCGAGAAGAATTAGCACGTATTAAGAAGCTGTTTGTTACTGAACTCACACCCTTTATAAACAATGTGGAAGACTATTTATAGCCATGTCATTAAATCGAGAACAAGCTGAAACTACCGCCAAGGTAATATCCAGAGCCTTACCCTATATTCAGCGTTTTGCTGGAAAAACCGTGGTCATCAAATATGGCGGCAATGCCATGGTCGATGATCGCCTTAAGCAAAGCTTTGCTCGCGATATTGTTTTATTGAAGGCAGTCGGCATCAATCCCGTTGTGGTTCATGGTGGCGGGCCGCAAATTGGCGAGATGCTCAAGCGTCTTTCAATTGAATCTAAATTCGTCAATGGCATGCGTGTTACTGACAGCAAAACCATGGATGCCGTCGAAATGGTTTTGGGCGCAACCATTAATAAAGAAATAGTCAATCTAATTAGTAGCGCCGGCGGCAGAGCCTTTGGCGTAACTGGCAAGGATGGTCGACTGATAAAGGCTAAGAAGCTGGTAGTTACTCAGCAGACCCCCGAAATGTCGGCACCAGAAATCATCGATATAGGTCAGGTAGGCGAAGTTGAATCGATCGATAAAACAGTGATTGATATGTTGCTAAAAAGCGACTACATCCCGGTTATTGCCCCTATTGGTGTAGGCAGTGATGGCGCTTCATACAACATTAACGCCGATCTAGTCGCAGGAAAAGTGGCCTCGGTACTTGAAGCGGAAAAATTAATGCTTCTAACCAATGTGGCTGGATTACAAGATAAGCAGGGCAAGGTGCTTACCGGCCTAGACGTCAAGCTAGTTGATGAATTAATTGCTGACGGTACCATTTATGGTGGCATGTTACCTAAAATTCAATGCGCGCTAGATGCGGTTAATGCGGGTGTTGCGGCATCCCATATTATCGATGGTCGGGTTGATCATGCTGTTATGTTGGAGCTATTTACCGACGAGGGTGTTGGCACCCTGATTACCAACAAGCAGTAAATGGAGACGACGGATGGTAGCCAAGCGAAGCGCCAGATCTCAGGATATTCTTCAGGCTCTAGCCTTAATGCTAGAGTCTTCTCGCGGCCGCATCACAACTGCCGCTCTAGCCGCCGAACTCAAATGCTCGGAAGCGGCTTTATATCGGCACTTCCCCAGTAAAACTCGCATGTTTGAGAGCCTGATAGCGTTTATTGAAGAAACTATTTTTGCTCGAGTGAATGGCATACTCAATGACGAACCCGATGCAATTAATCAGTGCTACAGAATCATCAGTTTGACGCTGGCTTTTACTGAAAAAAACCCCGGTATTAGCCGCCTACTTAATGGCGATGCCTTGGCTGGCGAGAATGAAAGACTACAGCAGCGGGTCGCACAGCTTTTTAACCGCCTTGAGACTCAGTTAAAACAAATTCTTAGAGAAGCCGAACTTAGCCAACAGCTGGATATCAAACCCTCTATAACTATTGCGGTAGATCTTATGATGAGTCTGCTAGAAGGCAAAATTAGTCAGTTTGTTCGCAGTGACTTTAAACAGGCACCCACCCAACACTGGCCAGAGCAATGGGCGCTAATGGAAAATCAATTATTTAATTAATCCATAGCCGTTATTTATATCTAGCCCTAAATCTACGAATTTTTTGATCTAAAAAAGTTGGCAACCTTTAGGACAAAACACAGCACAATAATGCACCCCAGCAGCACTGAGGTTAGCTTGAATTGCCCAATAACCAATGTACTAAGATAACTATTCATAAAAATTATGGCAATATAATTGGCACCGAACCAATGTATTTGCTTCCAGCGCTTAAAACCCAACTTTTTTACGGCCCAATCATTTGATGTAACCGCCATCACATATATTGTTAGATACCCTAAACCCCCACCAACAACTTGAACAATGCTTGGGCGCTCTTGCATAACAATGTAGAAAGAAGCAATGGCCGCGAGGTGAAATGTATGTCCCAGCGCAAAAGACAGGCCAATATATCGTCTATCCTGTCTAATAAATGTAGTTACGCTATTGGGGGAAAAAGAATATAAAGACCCTGCACTGAAGCTAAGCACAAAATAAAAGAACGAAATAAGCGCTGTATAAATTACCCACAGCCTAAGCAGTTCTTCACTATTTTCAACAAAAAATAGCCAACCTACTAAAAGAATATTAAATAAGACAACAGAAAATAACCATCCATGTAAATGTTTGCTTTTGTCCATAAAGCTCCTTATCAAACACCATATTGCTGACGATAGGCATCAATCTTAGCTACTAGCGCTTGATTTTCTGACTGCTTCTCTAGATAACGCAAAATATCATCGATATCCACAATACTTGCCACAGGAATTCCAAACTGCTCTTCAACTTCTTGAATAGCAGACTTATCTGTTTTTCCACGCTCTTTTCGATCCAGACCAATCACTACGCCAGCAGCCTTAGCGCCTGCCTGCTCAACAATTCCCATAACTTCGCGAATGGCTGTGCCTGCGGTAATTACGTCATCAATGATAAGCACCTTACCCTCAAGAGGCGCGCCGACAAGAGAGCCCCCTTCACCATGGGCCTTAGCTTCTTTGCGGTTAAAGCAATAGGGCACATCAATGCCATGATCCTCTGACAGTGCAATTGCGGTTGCAGCCGCTAAGGTTATGCCTTTGTAGGCAGGCCCAAAAAGCACATCAAATTCAACACCTGATTCAGCAATAGCCGTGGCATAACATTTACCCAGGGCCGCCAATGCGGAGCCCCTGTAAAACTCACCTGCATTAAAGAAATGCGGTGATGTTCGACCTGATTTAAGCTCAAATTGACCAAATTTTAGCGCGCCATTAGCAATGGCATTTTCTATAAATTCTACTTTGTATGTTTTCATGGGTTAGTAATCTTTTGATTCCATTTATTTAAGAATAGATCAGTTTTAGCCTATTGAGCCAATGCCATATTTTGCACACGAACCAAATCAGCAATACCCTGATTAGCCAACTGCAACATTTCTGTCAGTGCCTCACCAGAAAACGGCGCTTCTTCAGCTGTGCCCTGAATTTCTATATAGCCGCCATTAGCGTCCATTACTACATTCATATCTGTCTCTGCATTGGAATCTTCCGGATAATCCAAATCTAAAACAGCTGAACCCTTATAAACTCCTACCGAAACAGCAGCGATCATATGCAACAACGGATCTTCTTTAATGAGTTTTTCGCGCTGTAAATAACGAATCGCATCAACCAATGCAACACAGCCGCCGGTTATAGCCGCTGTTCGAGTACCGCCGTCAGCCTGTATAACGTCACAATCAATGTAAATTGTATTTTCGCCCAACAATTTAAGATCCACTGCCGCGCGCAATGAGCGCCCTATCAGTCTTTGAATTTCTTGAGTACGACCCGATTGTTTTCCGCGCGCCGCTTCACGACCCATACGGCTATTGGTCGACCTTGGTAACATGCCATATTCGGCCGTTACCCAGCCCTGACCTTTGCCGCGCAAAAATCTTGGCACGCTATTTTCCACCGTAGCAGTACAGATAACTTTAGTGTTGCCAAATTCAACTAATACCGCGCCCTCTGCATGCTGAGTATATTCTCTGGTAATTTTTACTTGGCGCAACTGTTCGGGACGACGCCCGCTAGGTCTGGTCATGTTTTATATCCTGTCACAAATTCGGAAAGTTAATTGCTAATTGTAACAAATCTTCCCCCTGTTGAACGGCCTTTGTTAGAATACCGCCAAATAAAAAAATTACTCGGAGCAACTATGCCACGTAGCATGACCGCATATGCCAGAATTACCGAAGAAAATAGCTGGGGTTCAATTACCTGCGAGTTAAGATCGGTTAATCATAGATTTCTAGAAGTTGGCTTTAGAATGCCAGATGTTCTTCGCGAATCTGAAACCGCCCTACGCGATATGACTCGCAAAAAACTCACTCGAGGAAAAATCGACTGCTCAGTGCAAATTGCCTTTAATCATTCAGATGCCGGCTCTACCCTAGACTTAGAAGTAGCACAGTCACATATTGAAATTGCTCAGGCAATTGCCAATAAGCTATCAGATGCAGCCCCCATATCGGCTGTAGATATTATGCAGCTACCCGGTGTTATCAAAGATGCCAGTATAGAAGCCTCACAGGTCAACAAAGCCGGCAAAAAGGCTTTCGACTTAGCCCTAGATCAAATGCTTGAGGGCCGCGAGCGCGAAGGTGCCAAACTGGCAGAAATGGTTGAGCAGCGGCTCGCTGGCATTGAATCGCAGATTGCTATTGTTCGTGAAAATTTACCCGAGATTCTGCAGCAGCAAAGAACCCGCCTCCATGAAAAGCTTAATGAGCTAAAAGAGCAAATGGATGAGCAACGTCTTGAGCAAGAAATGGTCATTATTGCCAATCGTGCCGATGTAGACGAGGAGCTAGATCGTCTGCAAGCTCATATCAGTGAAATCAGGCTGGCACTCAAAAGCAAAGAATCTATTGGCAGAAGGCTAGACTTTTTAATGCAAGAGCTTAATCGCGAGGCCAACACTCTTGGGTCAAAATCTATTTCTAGCACCACCACTCAGGTTTCTGTGGAGCTAAAAGTGTTGATCGAGCAGATGCGTGAACAAATTCAAAATATTGAATAACATTCACAGTATGGACAGAGGGTCAGCGTAGATTTATTTTTTCACTGATGTAAACTCGACACTATAATTTTCAAACCCGATACATTTTACTATGGCACTTGGCACACTCTTTATTATTTCAGCCCCCTCCGGCGCAGGAAAAACCAGTCTGGTTTCTGCACTGTTAGACCGGCTTGATAATCTTCAAGTTTCAATTTCGCATACCACCCGAAAAGCTCGGCCCGGTGAAAAAGACGGTGTTAACTATCACTTTGTCTCCTGCGAACAATTTGAAATCATGGTAGATAACCAGCAATTTGTAGAACATGCAAAAGTTCATAGTAACTTTTATGGCACCTCCCAGAATTGGCTTGAAAACAGTCTGAAACAAGGGATTGATGTTATCTTAGAGATAGATTGGCAGGGTGCAGAGCAGGTTCGCAGCAAGTTTCCCCGCAGTAAAAGCATCTTCATTTTACCGCCTAGTCAACAGGCACTTTTTGAGCGCTTGAAAGGGCGTGGGCAGGATGAAGACGCCATAATCAAACAGCGTGTTGCGGCTGCAAAAGAAGAAATGAGCCACTATAATGAGGCTGACTATTTAGTGATAAATGATCAATTTGAAGTTGCCTGCCAAGAGCTTCAAACCATCATTCAGGCACAGCGATGTGAAACAAATAGCCAGAGACATGAAAAACTATTAATTGATTTATTGTCGTAGCGCCCAGTATTAGGTAAAATCACAGGTTCCCGATGGCAAATCGCCATCAAGATACATTTAAATATCGGAATAAATATGGCTCGTATTACTGTAGAAGATTGCTTAGATTATGTTGATAACCGTTTTGAACTAGTGATGGTAGGCTCTAAACGCGCCCGCCAAATAGCTGTTGATGGACGACCACCACTTATTGACGCAGAAAATGATAAACCCACAGTGATTGCTCTTCGTGAAATCGAACAGGGATTAATCACCCCCGAGGTTCTTCAAGAAATTGAACGCGACTATGAAATCGTAGAATCTGAAGAAAGCACTGAAGAAGCTCCTCAAGACGCCAGCTAAACTGGTCTTGCGGCTAGGAGGGTAATAGATCCGTGCTTTCAGTACTCACCGAAAAGCTCTCCAACTATCTTGAGCCAAAAGAAGTCACCAAAATTGAGCGTGCCTACAGGTACGCTGAGCAATGCCACTCTGGACAGTTGCGTCAGAGTGGTGACCCCTATATTACCCATCCTCTAGCAGTAGCCAATATCTTGGCTGATATGCGCCTCGATCATGAAAGTCTAATGGCCGCCTTACTGCATGATGTTATTGAAGACACCGGTGTTACCAAAGGTCAAATTAGTCGTCGCTTTGGGCGCACCGTTGCCGATCTGGTTGACGGTGTTAGTAAACTCAGCGAAATTGAATTTGAAACCAAGGCTCAGCTTCAGGCTGAAAGTTTTCAAAAAATGACTTTGGCTATGTCCAAAGATATTCGCGTAGTCTTGGTGAAACTGGCTGATCGACTCCATAATATGCGAACCCTAGGCGTATTGCCCGCAGAAAAGCGCCGCCGAATAGCCAGAGAAACATTAGAAATTTATGCACCCATCGCCCAGCGCCTAGGTATCAATGACATTCGTATTGAACTAGAGGATATTGGTTTTGCCATTATGTATCCTCTTCGTCATAGACGCCTTCGCGAAGCCCTGAAAGCCGCCGGTAAAAATCGCAAAGAGATTGTTTCTGAAATTCATCAGGCCATTGAAGTGCGTCTTGAGCGAGAATCTTTTTTAGCCTTAGTTAAGGGTCGCGAAAAGCATCTTTGGTCAATCTACAAAAAAATGCGTGATAAACACAAATCTTTTCGCGACATTATGGATGTTTTTGCCTTCCGCTTGATCGTAAATTCAGTCGATGATTGCTATCGCACATTGGGTATCATGCATAATATCTTTAAACCCGTGCCCGGTGAATTTAAAGACTATATTGCAATACCCAAAGCCAATGGTTACCAATCGCTACACACTGTATTAGTGGGCATGCACGGAGTTCTTATCGAGGTTCAAATTAGAACCCATGAAATGGAAACAATGGCCAACTATGGTATTGCTGCACACTGGGAATACAAAGCCGGCGAGGGCACTGTAGAAGCCAGTCAGCGCCGAGCTATTCGCTGGGTTCAAGGACTGCTTGAAATGCAACAACAAGCCGGTGATTCCCTTGAGTTTTTAGAGCATGTTAAAACTGATCTCTTCCCAGATGAGATCTATGTATTTACTCCGAAAGGTAGGATCATCGAGCTACCCTCAAAGGCAACACCCATAGATTTTGCCTATTCAGTACATACTGACTTAGGTAATAGCTGTATTGCCTGCCGTGTTGACGGTGAACTGACACCATTGTCAGAACAGCTACAAAGCGGTCAAAAAATTGAAATTATTAGCACTCAGGGCGCACAGCCAAACCCTAACTGGCTAAACTTTGTTGTTACCGCCAAAGCTCGAAGTGCTATTCGTCACTTCTTGAAAAATCAGCAGCATGACGAATCTGTTGATCTCGGTAAGCGCTTACTAGACAAAGCGCTGGCTAACTTCGGTTCCCGATACAATAGTCTAAAAAAATCTCAGATTAAGCGGCTCTTAAAAGAAACCTCAGCACCTACATTTGAATATGTACTCCAACAGATTGGACTGGGCAATCAGGTACCCTTTGCCGTAGCGAATATTCTTGTTCCGCCCTCCAAGAGAAAAATTCCTGAAGATCGACGCAATGCTACCTTGCCCGTGGTTATCGATTCATCCGAAAGCCTGATTCTGCATTATGCACGCTGCTGTCACCCAATTCCTGGCGACCCAATCTTAGGCCACGTATCACCGGGTAAAGGGCTTGTTGTTCACCTTGAGTCCTGCCATAACCTAAAAGAAATTCGCAATCATCCCGAAAAATGCATTTCGCTGAGCTGGTCGCTGTCTGCAGAGGGAGAGTTCCCTGTAGAAATCAAAGTTGAATGTACGCCAGAGCGTGGTTTTATTGCCGCTCTTGCGTCAAGGATAACCGATCAGGATGCCACCATAGAAACCATCAATACCACTGAAAAAGACGCCTATACCAGTATTGTTGATGTTGTTCTAACCGTGCGCAATCGCGTGCATCTAGCTGATATTATCCGTCGTGCCAGAAGCTTGGCAGCTGTGCGAAAAGTTTATCGAGTTAAAAACAAATAGTAAGTTTGAGGAATCATTGATGTCTAATAAAGCACATATTTATACTGAAAAAGCACCCGCTGCTATTGGCCCCTACAGTCAGGCAGTCAAGGTCAACAATACAATCTATCTTTCAGGTCAAATTCCACTCGACCCCGAAACCATGGAACTGATTGATGGCGACATTCAACAGCAGGCTAGGCAGGTCTTCGCCAATCTAGACGCTGTCTGTAAAGCGGCAGGATCTGATCTTAGCGGCATCGTTAAATTGAATATTTTCTTGACCGATTTGAGTAATTTTGCGGCGGTTAATGAAGTGATGGCAGAACTATACGAACAACCCTATCCTGCGCGCGCTGCAATTGGCGTCAAACAGCTCCCCAAGGGGGCAGAAATTGAAATGGATGGCATTGCAGTTATCTAGTTCAATCAGCTAATTTTCTATCATTGATCAATCTTCCATACCCCTCCTTGAAGGTGGGGTATTTAAACTGATAGCCCGATGCGAGTAGACGGCTATTATCGCAACGACGAGTGGAGCCTGCCTTCACCTCCTCCTCAACCAAACTCACTTTAAGCTGTTGCGCCAACCATTGGCGTATCTCATGTTGCGTGACTGGCGAAGAGTCAGATGCCAAATATTCTGGCATTAGAGGGTTTGCAGACAGGGCATATTCAACCAGGTGCGACAAAATACCGCCACAGTCGTCGGCATGCACGCGATTGCTCCACTGCTCAGGACCC
>JAHEHM010000011.1:34604-37194 GCA_024644585.1 Porticoccaceae bacterium
GCGCGCTGCGCTATATCGCCACAGCCAATAAAAAGCACTTTCAATTAAACTTCCCCTGAAAAATTTGCGTAAAATAATTTATTAAAAATGAATATAGTATAAAAATTTACTATTATAGCGCCAAGAGGTATATAAATGACATTGACTGAACTTCGTTACGTGACGGTTCTAGCAAAGGTTCAACACTTTGGTAGAGCAGCCGAACAATGCAATGTAAGCCAACCAACATTGAGCATTGCGGTCAAAAAGCTTGAGTCTGAACTTGGCGTAGAAATATTTGAACGGACAAAAAGTCTAGTTCGACCAACCCCTGTGGGCGAAAAAATTGTGCAACAGTCGCGCAGGGTACTTGAAGAATCTGCTGTCATTAAAGATTTAGCCACGCTAGGTAAAGACCAGCTTAGTGCCCCGCTTCATGTGGGTGCCATATTTACCATTGGGCCCTATTTATTCCCTAGCTTCATTCCCAAACTTCAAAATAATGCGCCCGATATGCCACTAATTATTGAAGAGGGATATACCAGCTCGCTGAGACACCGACTGCGCAAATGTGAAGTTGATGTGATCATTGTTGCCCTGCCTTTTAATGAATCCGATGTGGTCGTTCAGCCGCTATTTGAAGAGCCCTTTATGGCCATTGTGCCAAAGGAGCATCCTTTGGCTAATCATTCTGAAGTCAGCCCAGAACAAATTAATGCCGAAAATGTTTTGTTACTTGGTGATGGCCATTGCTTTAGAGACCAGGTGATAGAAGCACTCCCCGCGATTGGAAAAAACTCTAACGGCAGCGCACCGATTAGAACTGTGGCTGAGGGAAGCTCTTTGGAGACACTTTGCTACATGGTTGCATCCGGGCTGGGCATTACGGTACTTCCTAAGTCTGCAACTCAGGTATCCAGCTTTAAGGCAACCAATCTTTTGGCTATTCCCTTTTCGGGCAATGGACCAAAAAGAACCACAGCGTTGGCATGGCGTGCTAGCTTTCCAAGGCACCAAGCGATTGATGCCCTGCGTAAAGCCATATTAACTAGCGACCCGAAGTTACCTGATTAATGTCTTCTGCAAGCCTTGATCAAATGTCGATTCGAGATCTCCGTGGTGTTGGCCCGCAGCTGTCGCAAAAACTCAGTAAAATAGGCCTAACAAGCCTGCAAGATCTCGTTTTTCACCTGCCCTCACGCTATATAGATCGAACTCAAATAACCCCTATTGGCAGCCTTCAACCGCAGACTGATGTTGTTCTTGAGGGAGAAATCCGCGCCAGCGAGGTTGTTTTTGGGCGTAGAAGAAGTCTGGTTTGCAAACTTCAAGATGGCACTGGCACTACTGTACTAAGATTTTTTCACTTCAGTCGAGCTCAGCAAGAAAGGTTAAAACCTGGGGCAAAACTACGCTGTTTCGGTGAAGTGAGACCCGGTAAATTTGGCCTCGAACTCTACCACCCAGAATATCAGCATCTCGATGGTGCCAACCCCCCCGACCTAGACGATACACTAACCCCCATATACCCCTTAACTGAGGGTATTAGCCAGATACGAATTCGAGATTTGTGTTCACAGGCTATTAAAGCTCTTGAAACCCATGGCATACCCGAGCTACTTCCAGAATCAATAAAAAAACAGTTTAGTGCCGAGCTTTCGTACTCACTGATTGATGCACTGAAACTTATACACTCACCTCCACCAGGATTTGAGCTACATCGTTTGGCGACGGGGGAACATCCCGCTCAACAACGGCTAGCCGCTGAAGAGTTGATTGCCCATAACCTAAGTTTGCTTAAAATGCGCCAAAAGGTACAGGCTCAGGCTGCGCCATCACTACTTCATAACTCTGAAGTAATAGCGCATTTTTTAAACCAGCTACCTTTTGAGCCCACTGGCGCACAGCAGCGGGTGACCAAAGAAATAAGTTTTGACATGGAAAAATCCTTTCCCATGTTACGACTGGTTCAAGGCGACGTAGGCTCGGGGAAAACTGTGGTTGCCGCCATGGCCGCCCTTCAGGCGATAGCCAACGGCAAGCAGGCGGCCTTGATGGCACCCACTGAAATACTCGCTGAACAGCATAGAGTTAATTTTGAACAGTGGTTCAAAAATATGGATATCAGCGTTGCTTGGCTAACCGGCAAGGTTAAGGGCAAGGCACGAGAAGTTCAGTTAGAACGCATAGCTGACGGCAGCGCGCAAATGGTTATTGGCACCCATGCGCTATTCCAAGAAGCGGTCATTTTTAATGATCTTGGGCTTAGCATTATTGACGAACAGCACCGTTTCGGCGTCCATCAACGCCTCGCACTGCGCAATAAAGGCTTTGGCGAGAACCAATCGGCGCAGGAAAGTTCAGCGCCACATCAGCTCATTATGACCGCAACTCCTATCCCGCGAACCCTCGCTATGAGTGCCTATGCCGACCTTGATTGCTCAGTCATTGATGAGCTACCACCAGGACGAACACCGGTTGAAACCGCTGTATTAAGCAATTTGCGGCGCAACGATATTATCGAAAGAGTGCGCGCTTCCTGCATAGAGGGCCGACAAGCCTATTGGGTATGTACGCTGATTGAAGAATCCGATGTGCTTGAAGCTCAGGC
>JAHEHM010000012.1 GCA_024644585.1 Porticoccaceae bacterium
AGTCATCAAATTATCGATATCACCATGGATGCGATTAATGAAAAGCCCATTGATAAGCTAAACTTTCAGCTGGTTTCTGCCTTAGATATCTGCCATGAAGCTGTTTCTAGTTACGCCTACAAAGATGCTGAGCTTAGGAGTAAGGTCTCTGTAATGGGTAGTGATTTTCAGATTTTGGTCGACCCAGTATTGGTTAAATATATTCTTTATAACCTAATTGGTAATGCTCTCTACTATGTGCAACACATGCCCAAAGCAGAGATTGTGATTTCTACATTTTTGGCTACTCGACAAATTCAAGTGCGTGACACGGGGCCGGGGATTGCGCCTGAAAACCTTTCTAAGTTATTTGATAGCTTTTATACCTCGGGTAAGTCCGGCGGCACGGGCTTGGGGTTGGCTTACTGCAAGCGCACCATGCAGGCCTTAGATGGCGATATTTATTGTGAATCTGAGTTAGGTGAGCACACGGCTTTTAGGCTGTCGTTTCCTGATTTGGCAGCGCAGAAGAGGGCATGAAAATAACGGGTGGTTTTAAAGCTTCTTCCCACTCAAATCGTGAAAATCCAATGCATAACCGCGTTCTTTATAGAATTTAAAGTTTTCCCGTTTAGTCTGTTCGTCTTCTGACTCGGGTTGTACTAGTTCAATCACCCGCTCAAAGCGGCTAAACCAGGTGGGGATTTCCCCCTGTAGATTGATCAAAATCTGATGATGTTCACCCGGTTCTGCCACTGCGCTGATGGCCACGGGTTGTTGATCAAGCCCAATACCATGGGGAATGAAGCTATCAGCTTCAAAAGCCCAAAGTAATTGATCCAGCTGCTCGGCGGTTTGATCGTCAGCAACCAGACAGAGTACGTTTTGTTGAGATAAACAGGCTTTTTTAATCAACTGACAGACTAATTTTAGGCTGGGTGCATCTTTAGCTAATTTATAGAAGGTTACCTTAGTCACTAGTGGCTTCACTTTTTTGGCGTAGGTATTCCATCAATAATGGTACAGGTCTTCCGGTTGCACCTTTGTTGGCGCCAGATACCCATGCGGTTCCGGCCACATCCAAATGCGCCCATTTGTAGTCTTTGGCATAGCGCGCTAAAAAACAGCCGGCGGTAATAGTGCCAGCCTGCGGGCCGCCAATATTAGCCATATCAGCAAAGTTACTTTTTAGTAGTTCGTCATATTCTTCCCATAAGGGCAGTTGCCATACGGGGTCAGCACTTTGAGTACCGGATTCGATAAGGTCATTGGCAAGCTGTTGGTCATTGGATAAAACACCTGAAGCGACCTTGCCTAAGGCACTTATAACGGCACCGGTTAATGTGGCAATATCAATCACTGTGTCGGGATTAAATTTTGCCGCATAGGTGAGGGAGTCACAGAGAATTAATCGACCCTCGGCATCGGTATTCAGAATTTCAATGGTCTGACCAGACATGCTGGTGACTACGTCCCCAGGTTTTGTGGCGCGACCATTGGGCATGTTTTCAGTAGCAGGAATAATACCCACGACGTTAATCGGAAGCTCTAGGGTCACTAGTGCGTTCATAACACCTAAAACAGAGGCGCCGCCACACATATCGTATTTCATTTCATCCATACCGCGGCCGGGTTTTAGGCTGATGCCCCCAGAATCAAAAGTCACTGCTTTACCCACCAGTACAACGGGTTTTTCATCAGGTTTTGCGCCTTGATAATTAATCACGATCAGCTTGGGTGGTTCTTCTGAACCCTCCGCAACCGAGAGTAGGGAGTCCATCTTAAGTGATTGCATGTCGGCGCGATCTAAAATTTCGGTGTTGATACTAGCCTTAGAAAGCTTTGCCTTACCCAGACTAATAGCCTGTTCTGCAAGGTAGCTGGGGGTGCAAATGTTGGCCGGTAGGTTGCCCAACTGTTTGGCGGTATTCATACCCACACCCACAGCAGCACCATACTCTAGGCCAGAATTAGCTGATTGAATAGCAGACTGTTCTGTTGTCCAAAAAGTCAGTGCTTCTAGATTAGGGCTTTTTTTAGCATTATGTTTTTTGTAGTTGTACAGCGAGGCATTGACCGACTGAGCAACAATTGATGCCTCGGCTTCAAGGTTGTCGGTCATAAGGCCGCTGACCCAAAGCGCTGTTTTGGATTGGGTTTTATTTAATGCTTGGCAGGCCGCGGCGACAGCTTTTTTAACCTGTCTTTGGTTTGATAGTCCGTCAGTGCCCAGAAGGATAATTCGTTGAAGGGGTGACTGGGGCAGGTTTAATACCAGTACCTGTCCAGATTTGCCCTTAAATTCACCGCTTTCAATAGCTGAGTCGATGCTGTTATGGGTTAATTCATTGACTACTTTTGCGCTATTTGAAAGCTCTGAGCCAGTGGGTAGAATAAGAGAATCAGTTTTTAAACCTGACAGCTCGGCGCAAGATGCAGTAAACTTCATAAAAAATCCATTAAATAACTAAGTTGAGACGAAAAATGTTAATAGAACCATACCATTTAGTCCAACAGCACCCAAGAGCTTAAGTTAAAACAAGTGATTATTTTTCGATATTTAGGTCGTGAGCTTTTATCTGTCACCTTCGCTGTGTGCGTTATCTTGTTGATGGTGCTGGTTAGTGGTCGTTTCGTTAAATATTTGGCTAATGCCTTATCGGGTGAAATGGATCCCGAAGTTATTTTTGCGGTTATCGGTTATCGCATTCCCGGTTTTTTAGAGCTGACTTTGCCGCTAGCATTCTTTCTTGCGGTCTTGCTGACCTTCGGTCGCCTGTATGTTGAAAATGAAATGAGCGTGCTCAAGGCTTGTGGAATATCAGAGCGCAAGCTACTGGCATACACTATGTCTATTGCAGCCTGTTTGGCTCTGGTTGTGGGCGCATTAAGCCTCTATGTAACGCCTCTTGGCGTTGATAAGGCGGAAACCATCTTCACTGTTCAGGAACAAAAAAGTGAACTTGATCGTGTGACGGCTAAAAAATTCTATTCGCTACGCGGCGATAAAGGGGTTACCTGGGTGGGTTCTGTGTCAGAGGATCGCCAGTTAGAGTCTGTCTTTATGTCTGCCACCCAAGCAGCAACCGATTCCTCTGAGGGGAGTTTGATCGTGGTTATTGCAGATCGCGGTACTCAGAATACAGCGGAAGATTCCGGTGAGCGCTACCTTATCTTGGAGCAGGGCTATCGTGTGGAGGGTATTCCTGGGCGCTTTGATTATCAGATTACTCATTTTGATGAATATGGTACTAAATTAGCCCCGCCAGAAGAGTTATCGGAAGATACAGTCACCGATGCCATGCCTACCCAGTTACTGATGCGATCCTCCGAGATTGAGCACAGAGTTGCTCTGCAGTGGCGCTTTTCGATTCCTATCATGATGCTAGTGGTCACGCTGATGGCAATTCCTTTAAGCCGAATTGACCCAAGATCTGGACGATTTGGACGTATTCTGCCGGCAGTGTTGCTGTACTTTGCTTATTTGGTTTCTCTTAATGCGCTGCGCGGAGCTATCGAGGACGGCAGCCTGCCATTAAGTGTCAGTTTATTACCTGTTCATCTTATTTTCACAGGCTTGGCACTGGTACTTTTGTTTGCAGAGCAAATACTGGCTTCAATCAGAGGGCTGTTAAAGCCTTCCTCAAGGGAGCTTAAGTCATGAGCAAGCGTTTATCTCGCTATATAGGAATCAACGTTTTCACCGCAATTATGGTGGCTTTAATTGCGATTATTGGTTTGGATCTGGTAGCTGGCATTATCGATCAGATGGGCGATATAAAGGGCAATTATCGATTTACCGATGTACTTATTTATGTGGCTACAAAATTACCATCAACTATTTACGAATATATTCCACTTGCCTCATTAATTGGCTGCTTGGTGGGTTTAGGGATGTTGGCAACCAATAGTGAAGTGGTTGTTATGCGTGCCTCGGGGATATCGCTAATTAGAATTGTCTTCATGGTCTTTAAGCCAGTTGTTATCTTTGTGTTTATCGCCGCCTTAATTGGCGAATACTTTTCACCCTATCTGGACCAGTTGGCCGATAGTCGACGAGATTATTTGCGCAAAGGCGAATCAGCCTTGGACTCCACTTCAGGATTTTGGGCTCGCGAGGGTTCAGAGTTTATTCATTTTAATGCTGTTTTCCCTGGCGGTGTTCTGTTTGGTGTTACTCGATATAAGCTCGATGATAAGCGCCAATTAGAAGAAGCAAGTTTCTCATCCAGAGCTACCTTTAATAAAACTGAAGGTTTTTGGGTGGAGGAGAATGTATCAAGTACTCTGTTTGTTGAGCAACAGACTTACACCAGAAAATGGGTGACCAGAGAATGGCAGACCGAGCTGACACCTGAAGTATTAACATTAAATATTCTTCCTGCTGATGCTTTATCAGCTGGTGCGCTAAGTGATCATATTGAATATTTAGATGAGCGCAAAGCTGATGCGGCTAAATACAGGTTAGCTTTCTGGGAAAAAGTATTTCAGCCATTATCTATTTTGGGGTTAGTGCTGGTAGGCATTGCCTTTGTGTTTGGCCCACTCCGTCAGGCAACTGTCGGTTATCGAGTATTCATTGGCGTGTTGTTTGGGATTAGCTTTAAGTTGATTTCAGATATTTTAGGGCCCTTAAGTATCGTATTCGAAATGCCACCTATGCTGGCAATACTAGCGCCTATCCTGGTCTGTTTTGCCATTGGCTTGGTGCTTCTGCGCAGGGCAGGTTAGCTAGCTCAACTGCGCTAGGTTATTTTTGCTTCTCTAAAACCACGACCTGAGTATCGCTTAAATCGTCATGCAAGCAGGTTTTTCGAGAGGGAATTAAGCAGATTAGATAACCAGCGCCCAATAAACCCAATGAAAAACAGGCAAAGATACTTCGTTTAATACATTGCTCCGGGGATGCTGGGGTGCCATCGACGTTTTGTAGCTTTAAGCGCCAAGCTTTCATGCCCAGTGTCTGGCCCTGTTTGCGCCAACAAATAAAATAATAACCCATCAAACAAATCAACCAACCCAAAAAGCTTAGCCATTGGGCGATAGCATTGGGTTGTATGTTCTCAATGCCTTCAGCGCCGTATAACATGACCTTAATCACAAGTAGCAGCGCACCATAGCCAAGGGTGATCGCAAAAAGTAAAAAGGCATCATAGACTAAAGCCGCTAGGCGTCTAAATAAGCCGGCATTAGGAAGAGAGCTAGTCTGAATTAGGGCGCTAATGGGTTTTCTCCAAAATTAAACGATGAGTTAATAGCGGAATTCTGCACAAAGCCAGTACAATGTGCAATTCGCATATATAATACACGGCTTAATGTACCTCAGGAGAGAAAACTTGGATTGGATTTTTGGTATCCATACAGTGCAATCAATACTTAAAACATCACCCCAGCGCGTTAAAGAGCTGAGAGTGGTTAGGTCTCGTCAAGATGCAAGGTTACAAAAGGTGCTTAATCTAGCCGATCAGCATGGTGTTGCTTTGCAGTGGGTAACCGCTCAGCAATTAGATACGTTGGTTGAAGGTCGCCATCAGGGCGTAGCGGCACTCTGTACAGAGGGGCAAACCTATGACGAAAGTTATTTGGCTACCTTGGCAGAAGAGCATGGTCAAGAGGCTTTCTTTCTTATGCTGGACGGCGTAACCGACCCGCATAATTTAGGCGCCTGCTTGCGTTCAGCTGAGGGTGCGGGGGTCAAGGCAGTGATTGTGCCCAAGGACAATTCTGTGGGTCTAACGCCTGTGGTTTCAAAGGTGGCTTCTGGAGCGGCAGAATCCATACCCTTAATTGTCGTGACTAATTTGGCGCGAACCCTTAAAGACCTTCAGGCTAAGGGTGTTTGGTCGGTTGGTACCACAGGTGATGCCGAGCAAACTATTTATGAAATTGATCTCAAAGGCCCACTGGTTATCGTGATGGGTTCCGAGGGCACGGGGATGCGTCAGTTGGTGGCCAGTCAGTGTGATTTTTTAGCCAAGCTACCAATGGCGGGCAAGGTAAGCAGTTTGAATGTGTCAGTTGCTGCTGGGGTCTGTTTGTTTGAGGCGGTAAGGCAACGAAGCTAGTTATTACAGATTAAATCTTTAGTGTTAAAGAATAGTTAAAAAAACAGGAAAAACTTTGCTAGTATTGGCAAATAACACTAAGAATTTTAGCCATGGAAAAATTTACCTATTCTGTGCCCAACTTACTAAGCCTACTGCGGCTTATTCTCGTCCCTTTTCTGGCCATATTTGCTAGTCTTGGTGAGGTTGTTGTATTTCTGTCTATATTAGCTGTTTCACTGACCAGTGATATGCTCGATGGCTATTTTGCTAGAAAATTGCACCAAACAACCGAGCTGGGCGCTCGTCTAGATAGTTGGGCCGACATGTTAACCTATGCGGCAATGATTCTAGGTCTATATTTAATTTGGCCACAGCTGTTTTTTGCCCAAGTTGTCTTCGTTTGTGCCGCAGCCCTCAGTTATGTTCTTCCTGTCTTGCTTTCGCTGTATCGTTTTTCTGTATTTCCAAGTTACCATACTTGGGGGGCAAAAATTGCAGCTGTTTTAATCGCTCCCGCCTATTACCTGTTGGTTCTCTATGGGTATCAGACTTTTTTCCAGCTAGTGATTCTGTTTCACTTATTAGTGGCCGTTGAAGAGATGGCAATTACTCTGATTTTGAAACGCCCCCAAACCAATATTCACTCGATTCTTCAGCTGCGTAATAAGGCGGCTAGAAAATAACAACCGGTTAGCGGCGCTTTGTGTTGCAACCTAGACTTCAAATCACTATAATCGCGCGGCTAAACAGGGTCTGAGGACTAATTTCTCAGGCGCTCCTTGTCTCACTGCGTTACCCAGATGGTATTAGCGGGAGACTTTTTAATCCATGAGGAGACACAATGCGTCACTACGAAATAGTGTTTCTGGTCCATCCCGACCAGAGCGAACAAGTTGCAGGTATGGTAGAGCGTTACACCACTGCAATCGAAGCAGGTAAAGGATCTGTCCACCGTCTAGAAGACTGGGGCCGTCGTCAACTTGCTTATCCAATCAACAAAATCCACAAAGCACATTACATTCTTATGAATGTTGAGTGCAATCAAGAAAATCTTGATGAGCTTAATTCTTCTTTCCGTTATAACGATGCTGTTCTAAGAAGCATGGTTGTTCGTCGTGATGAAGCGATCACAGAAGATTCGCCGATCATGAAGCAAGAAAATGCTGAAAAAGCAGATAAAGAAGCTCGTGAGCGTCAAAAAGCCGCTAAGGCCAAAGAGTTTGCAGAGAAAGCTGCAGCTGAAGAAGCCGCTAAAGCTGCAGAAGCGCCAGCTGAAGTAGCCGCAGAAGAAACAACAGTAGCAGAAGAAGCACCTGCAGCGGAAGGAGAAGAATAATGGCTAGATTTGTTCGAAGAAGAAAGTTTTGTCGATTCACCGCCGAAGGCGCTACTGAGATCGATTATAAAGATTTAGATACTTTGAAAGGTTACGTGTCTGAAACGGGTAAAATTGTTCCTAGCCGTATCACAGGTACAAAAGCACGTTATCAGCGTGAGTTATCAGAAGCTATTAAGCGTGCACGTTACATCGCTTTATTGCCATACACTGATAGCCATCAGTAATACTGGATAAAAAATTGAAAGCCCTAGCTGAATTTATACTGCGCGGGCGAGTGCAGGCCTTGTTGGTTGCTTTGGTGGGAAGTTTTTTTCCATTGGTGAGTTCAGCAACAGTTGCATTGGTTACCTTGTGCAAAGGGTCGAAAGAGGGGTTTTTATTATTCCTCTGGGCATCATTACCGCTGGTTGTTCTTCAGCAGGTAGGTAATGAAAACATGCTGTTAACGGCTGTTTCCGTTGCATCATTAGGCATTATGGTTGTGGCGGCCACTTTGCATAGTTTGTATGCATTATGGCAGTGGACCTTAATAGCTATAGTCGCGGTGGCGATCATTTGCGCCGCAACATTTGGCTTTTTAATGTCAGCTGATGTAACCGAGCTATTAGTGGTTGCCCAGCAAATGTTTGAATCGTTGCAGGCACAGCAGGCTGATACGGCAATAGCCAGTGCGATAACAGAGCCCTTAGTACTAGGCTTGGTAGCCATGATTTTAGCATTGGGTTGCGTGATGAGCTTATTGATTGCTAGATGGTGGCAATCAGCAGTGTATAACCCCGGTGGATTCCAAGAGGAATTCCATGGTTTTACTATCAGTTCAAAGGTTGCAGTTATATTGCTGGCAACTTTTTTGATAGGAAGGCTGATACCTGAGGGTTACCAGCTGTGGGCTGATTTAGCTTTGCTGCCATTTTTGATTGCAGGTATTGCCTTGTTTCACAGCACAGTAAAGCTGTTTGGTCTTGGCAGTCAGTGGGTAGCATTCTTATATGTTGGTTTGATATTTATGGGTAAGCCAGTAACACTAGTTTTAGTAGGGCTGGGCTTAGCAGAGAGTTTAATTGATTTACGCTCAAGATTAGATGGGTATAAAAACTCCAAAACTTGAGTTTATATAAATAAAGAGGTTTATGAGATGGAAGTTATTCTGTTGGAAAAGATTGGTAAGTTGGGAAATATTGGTGATGTTGCCAATGTAAAATCAGGCTATGGCCGCAACTTCCTTATACCTCAGGGTAAGGCGATTTTTGCAACCAAAGCAAATCTAGAAGAGTTTGAAACTAGACGTGCTGATTTGGAAGCTGCCGCTGCAACTAAAATGGAAAAGGCTCAGTTACGTGCTGATAAGCTCGCTGAGATTGCTTCAATTACCATCGTAGCTAACGCAAGTGACGAAGGTAAGTTGTTTGGTTCAGTGGGAACTCGTGAGATTGAAGAAGCTGTCAACAATGCTGGCGGTGATATCTCTAAGAGTGAAATCAACATGCCTGAAGGCGCTATTCAAAATGTTGGTGAGTTCGCTGTTGAAGTTCAGCTACACACCGATGTTACACAGTCAATCACAATTGTGGTTGAGGCTGAATAATTTAATTCAGCAGCGGGTAACACAAATTAAAACGGCATTGACTCTCTCTAGGGTCAGTGCCGTTTTTGTTTTTTTAAAATATTTCTCTTTTCGGTATTATTTTTAGCGCAAGTCGCTTTATAATCATCGGTCAACAATTGAAAAACTTTTTGTTATGAATGAAGCATTATTTGCAGAACCGACTATAAGTCAGCCACTTCCGCACTCTCTTGAGGCGGAGCAAGCTGTGCTTGGCGGTCTTATGCTTAAGAATGATGCCTTCGACTCCGTAGCCGAAGTACTGGCTGAAAACGATTTTTTCAGTCCAGACCATCGATCTATTTTTAATGCCATGTTGGGATTGGCGGCTGAGGGGCAACCCTTCGATCCAATTACCTTAACAGAGCATTTACAGAATTCTAACGAACTGGTTGCTGTGGGTGGCGCAGAATACCTAGTGGATCTGGCGCAAAACACCCCGAGTTCAGCCAATGTAAAAGCCTATACTCAGATTGTTTTAGAGCGATCCATTGTTCGGCAATTGATTACAGCTTCCAGTGAAATTGTCCGCAAAGGATACAACCCCTTGGGTTGGGATAGCGGCAAGTTATTGGCCGAAGCTGAAACCCGTCTTCAAGAAATTATTGAAAACAGACCCAAGCAGGGTGGTTTTAAAGACGTTAATAACCTAATTAAAGATGCGGTCACCCGACTTGATGAGTTATTTAAAAGTGATGCAGACATCACTGGAATCAGTACCGGATTTAGTGATCTCGATAATATGACCTCTGGCTGGCAAAAATCTGATCTTATTATTGTGGCTGGTCGTCCCTCTATGGGTAAAACCTCTTTCGCCATGAATATGGTGGAGCACGCGACGCTCAATCAAGATCGACCAGTCCTAGTTTTTTCCCTAGAAATGCCAGCCAGTCAGTTGATTACCAGAATGCTGTCTTCCATGGGCAAGATCGATCAAACCAGAATGCGTACAGGTAGTCTGCAAGAAGACGATTGGCCAAGATTAAGCAGCGCAGCTCAGCGACTAAAAGATAAGCCTTTATTTATTGATGATTCTGCCGGTATCACTCCTTTTGAGATGCGTAGCCGAATCAAACAGTTTACCCGTGAGCGTGTAGAGCAGCTGCGTCAGCAGTGGCACAAAGAACATGGTGCAGACTCACAGCCGGATAATGACGAGCTCTACAAGCAGGCTCAACCGGGCATGATTATGGTGGATTACCTTCAGTTGATGAGTGGTAGTAATGCCTCCGAGGGTAGAGTCCAAGAGATATCGCAAATATCTCGAGAGCTAAAAGGTCTGGCTAGAGAATATGAATGCCCAATGATCGCGCTATCCCAGTTGAGTCGTAATGTTGAACAGCGGCCCAATAAACGCCCAGTGAACGCAGATTTGCGTGAATCCGGTGCCATTGAGCAGGATGCCGACGTTATCGCCTTTATCTACCGCGATGAAGTGTATAACGAGGATAGCCCTGATAAAGGCACAGCTGAGATTATTCTAGGTAAACAGCGTAATGGTCCTATTGGCACCTGTCGCCTTATGTTTATGGGTAAATATACTCGTTTTGAAAACCTTGCAGTTGATAATTTCGCTGAGTACTAAGCGCAGCGCCTTAAAGGGGTAATAATGCAGGTATTTCACACAATCAGTGGGCTTAGAGACAGTCTTTCTGGGCACAGAATCCAGGGGCAAACCATCGGTTTTGTGCCTACCATGGGCAATCTTCACGATGGTCATCTAGCCCTCATTAATCAGGCTAAGCA
Source organism: Porticoccaceae bacterium (assembly GCA_024644585.1). Taxonomy (GTDB): domain Bacteria; phylum Pseudomonadota; class Gammaproteobacteria; order Pseudomonadales; family Porticoccaceae; genus HTCC2207. The sequence continues at coordinate 10,715 of JAHEHM010000012.1, forward strand.
GAGCAACGATATTGTGGTCTGTTCTATTTTTGTCAACGCCCTCCAATTTGGCTTAAATGAAGACTGGGATAAATACCCTCGAACCTACGACTCCGATTGCGAAAAATTACGCTCCATGGGTTGTGATTATTTGTTTTTCCCCGATGACAAAGAGATGTATCCAAATGGTTTAGATACGCAGAGTCGTGTTATTTGCCCAACCATGACTGATGTCCTCTGTGGCGCTAGTCGCCCCGGACATTTTGAGGGTGTCACCACAGTAGTGAGTAAGCTGTTTAATATAGTGCAACCCGATGAAGCGATTTTTGGGATTAAAGATTATCAACAGTTAGCGGTTATCAGGCGGATGGCAGAAGATTTGTGTATGCCGGTTAAGATTACTTCTGCACCGATTCACCGTGAAACTGATGGCTTGGCAATGAGTTCAAGGAATAGTTACATTACCCCAGAGGAACGCCCAAAAGTCACGGTTTTAAAACAGGTTCTAGAGCAAATAGCTTCACAGATTGAGGCTGGAGAACAAGATTTTTCAGCTCTTGAATCTGAGGCCAAAGCGGTTTTAGGGAATCAGGGCTTTAAAGTGGACTACGTGACTATTAGTAACAGTAAAACACTACAGCCAGCAGCAATTGACGATCCTGATATCACGGTGCTGGGTGCTATGTTTACAGAGTCTGCACGACTTATAGATAATATTAGCCTCAAAAAAAAATAGGGCTACTTTCAATAAGTGTTATCTATATTTAGCAAACATTTCTCTCTCTTGTTATAATAAGTTAACTTATTTAATTAGGATTAAGCTGTGTTATCGGCCTTTTTAAAAGCTAAATTACATATGGCATGCGTCACCCAAGCAGAGCTTTGGTACGACGGCTCCTGTGCTATCGATGCTGACTTACTCAAACTTGCCGGTATGAAGGAGTTCGAGCAAATCGACATCTATAATGTCGACAATGGTGAACGTTTCACAACCTACATCATTTCTGCTGAGGCGGGCTCAGGGACTATTTCTATTAATGGCGCTGCGGCGCGTCTGTGTCAGGTAGGTGATCGCATCATTATTGCCACCTATGGTCAGTTTAATGAGCAGGAAGCGGCGGAACACAAGCCCAAACTGGTCTATCTTAATGAAGATAACTCAGTGGAACGCACGTCAAATACCATTCCAGTGCAGCTAGCTGGTTAATTTTTAAGCAAATTTTCTGCGGTTTTAGTTGACTACTTGGAAAAAAGTGGTAAATTAGCCGCAAATTGACTCGTATTGAGTTAAATTTTAAGTCCAAGTACCAGACAGGTGTAACCCATACCGCTGGTCATCATAAGCGATGGAGCTATTACCCATAGCCCCTACGAACGGTCAATACACTTACCCGTGTGACTGTAACTAGCTACTTCGGTGGCATCCCTATTGATGTTTCAGCCTAGTCACCACTGGGAAAGGTTCTTTTTGCTCTTAGATTTTTCTAGGAGTTAGTTATATAGAGGACAGATTATGGAACATTTATCCGGCGGCGAAATCGTTATTCGCGCCTTAAAAGACGCAGGTGTAAAGCATGTTTGGGGCTACCCAGGCGGAGCTGCACTGCACATCTATGATGCACTTTATCGACAAGAAGATGTTGAACATCTACTCGTTCGCCACGAGCAGGCGGCGGTGCATGCGGCTGATGGATTTTCACGCTCAACAGGCGAAGTAGGTACAGCACTTGTAACCTCAGGCCCTGGTGCAACCAATGCCATTACCGGAATCGCTACAGCCTATATGGATTCTATTCCATTGGTTGTAATTTCTGGTCAGGTTCCAAAAATTAAAATTGGTCAAGATGCCTTTCAGGAAACTGATATGGTAGGTGTATCTCGTCCAATCGTAAAACACAGCTTCTTGGTGACAAGAGCCGAAGATATCGCTGAAACTATTGCCAAGGCCTATTATATTGCCTCAACGGGTAGACCGGGTCCTGTAGTGGTTGATATCCCTAAGGATGTAACAGACCCAAGCTACAAGGTGCCTTATGAATGGCCGTCGTCGATTAAGATGCGTTCCTATCAGCCAACCAATAAAGGACACCGCGGGCAGGTTAAGCGCGCGGTTAAGACCCTATTGTCGGCTAAAAAGCCCATAATATACTCCGGTGGCGGGGTTATCTTGGATGATGCCTCTGAGCAGTTAACTGAACTTGCTCAGCGTTTGAACTATCCGGTAACTAATACGCTAATGGGCTTGGGTGCCTATCCGGCAACTGATCGTCAGTTTATTGGTATGTTGGGTATGCATGGAACCTTTGAAGCCAATACCGCAATGCATGAGTCAGATGTTATTTTTGCTGTGGGTGCGCGTTTTGATGATCGGGTTACCAACGATTTGGACAAATTTTGTCCCAATGCAACGATTATCCATATTGATGTGGACCCCACCTCAATCTCGAAAAATATTACTGCTCATATTCCGGTTGTGGGTACCTGTACCTCGGTACTCAATGAGATGCTTAGCATCATTGATGAATTGGACACCAAGCCTGACGCACAGGCGATCAAAGACTGGTGGACCAAGATTGATCAATGGCGAGCTGATAAGGGTATCTATACGGCAAGCCGTTATGAGCCCAGTGGTGGTGATATTATCAAGCCTCAGGATGTAATTAAGGCGCTTTACAAAGAGACCAAGGGTGATGCCTTTATCACCTCGGACGTTGGACAGCATCAGATGTTTGCTGCCCAGTATTATCTTTTTGATAAGCCGCGTCGTTGGATCAACTCTGGTGGTCTTGGCACTATGGGCTTTGGTTTGCCAGCCGCAATGGGTGTTCAATTAGCCTACCCAGAGGCACAGGTTGCCTGTGTTACCGGTGAGGGCAGTATCCAAATGTGTATTCAGGAACTATCCACCTGTAGCCAATATAATTTGCCGGTTAAAATTATTAACTTAAATAATTCGGCATTAGGTATGGTTCGCCAATGGCAGGATATGAATTACAGTAGTCGCTATTCGCAGAGCCTGTATGAAGATTCGTTGCCTGACTTTGTGGCCCTGGCTGAAGCCTATGGTCATGTGGGTATCAAAGTGACGCGTTATGAGGATCTTGAGGAAAAAATGCGCGAGTGTTTTGCTCATAAGGATCGCGTGGTATTTATGGATATCTGCGTTGATAAGTCGGAGCATGTATATCCCATGCAGATACCGGGTGGCTCTATGGGTGACCTGTATCTGAATAAAGCGGAGAAAAGCTAATGAAACGCATAATTTCTATTTTACTGGAAAATGAATCCGGTGCGCTTTCAAGAGTAGTCGGGTTATTCGCTCAAAGAGGTTATAATATCGATACTTTGACCGTTGCGCCCACTGACGATGATACGCTTTCGCGATTGACACTCACAACACAGGGTGACGATCAGATGGCGGAGCAGATTGTTAAACAGCTCCACAAGTTAATTGATACCATTAAGGTAGTCGATTTAACAGTGGGCTCTCATATTGAGCGCGAACTGATGCTGGTTAAAATAAAGGCATCAGAACCTGAAGTGCGCGCTGAATTAAAGAGCAGTGTGGAGATATTTAGAGGTCATGTTGTTGATGTAACGGCCTCGACCTATACGGTGCAGCTCACTGGTGACAGTGATAAATTAGATGCATTTATCGATGCCGTAAGAGAAATCGGCATTATGGAAGTCGTTCGAAGTGGTGTTTCTGGCATCTCTCGTGGCGATAAATTTTTACGTGTATAACTATTAACTAGGTGAAATCAATGCAAGTTTATTATGATAAAGACTGTGATCTTTCAATAATCAAAGGAATGAAAGTATCAATTATTGGCTATGGCTCGCAGGGCCATGCACATGCCAACAACCTGAAAGACTCGGGAGTTGACGTAACTGTAGGTCTTCGAAAAAGTTCTGCTTCAGCAGCTAAAGCTGAAGCGGCTGGCTTAAAAGTTAAAGATGTTCCCAGTGCAGTAGCTGGTGCTGATTTAGTAATGATACTAACACCGGACGAATTTCAGTCGCAATTATATCGCGACGAAGTAGAGCCAAACTTAAAGCAGGGCGCTACTCTAGCGTTCGCCCATGGTTTTGCCATTCATTACAACCAGGTCGTACCCCGTGCCGATCTAGATGTGATCATGATTGCACCTAAGGCGCCGGGTCACACTGTGCGTAATGAGTTTGTTAATGGCGGCGGTATTCCGGATTTGGTTGCGGTTTATCAAGATGCTTCTGGTAATGCTAAGTCTGTTGCTATGTCTTATGCCTCGGGTGTAGGTGGTGGTCGCACAGGTATTATCGAAACTACCTTCAAAGACGAAACTGAAACTGATTTGTTTGGTGAGCAGGCTGTTCTTTGCGGTGGTGCTGTTGAACTGGTTAAAGCAGGTTTTGAAACCTTGACTGAAGCCGGTTATGCACCTGAGATGGCTTATTTTGAGTGTCTGCATGAACTTAAGCTGATCGTTGATCTTATGTATCAGGGCGGTATTGCCAACATGAACTACTCGATCTCTAATAATGCAGAGTACGGTGAGTATGTGACTGGACCAGAGGTAATCAATGATGAGTCCCGTGCAGCCATGCGCAACGCGCTTAAGCGTATTCAGGATGGCGAATATGCCAAAATGTTTATCTCTGAAGGCGCACTTAACTACCCATCAATGACTGCTTATCGTCGTAACAATGCGGCTCACCCGATTGAAAAAGTGGGTGCAGAGTTACGTGGCATGATGCCTTGGATTACCAAAAATGCATTGGTAGACAAAGATAAAAATTAATCAGTAAATAATTATGATTAATTGTAGACGGCCCTTTTTAAGGGCCGTTTTACTTTGTATTACCCTGTTTTTGTTATTGGCAAACAAATAAGGTTTTTAGTGGGTTAATCGCTTATAATTGCAACATATTATTAGAGAAGCTTTCATGAAAAATACAGATGCATCAAGCAAAATTGTCGAGCTGGATAACGTTGTAGAGTCCTTAGACTCTGAGTCTAGTCGGCCTAGAAAGGGTATTTATTTACTCCCTAACTTGCTGACTACTGGCGCACTTTTCGGTGGTTTCTTTGCGGTTTTATCTGGGTTTAATGGTGGCTTTGAATTGGCAGCCATTGCCATATTTGTGGCCATGGTTTTTGACGGATTAGATGGCCGTGTTGCCCGTATGACCAATACCCAAAGTGACTTTGGCGTGCAGTATGATAGCCTCTCTGACATGGTATCTTTTGGCGTTGCACCCGCAGTGGTGGTTTACGGCTGGAGCTTAGAAAGCTTGGGCAAAGTGGGCATAGCAGCAGCCTTTGTTTATGCTTCTTGTGCAGCACTAAGATTAGCGCGCTTTAATGTGCAATCTGGCATAAGTAGCAATAAGTTCTTTATTGGTCTGCCCAGTCCTGCGGCTGCAGCCCTCATTGCTGGCTTTGTATGGTCCGCTCAGTCGCTTGAGTCATCCCTATGGTTATCATCCCTAACTGCGCTGTTAACTGCCTGTGCCGGCCTGTTAATGGTGTCTAACTTTAAATACCCGAGCTTTAAGTCAATAGATATGCGCGGCAAGGTCCCCTTTGTGGTTATTTTGTCGATTGTGATGTCATTTGTGGTGATTACTATTGATCCACCCCGTATTTTATTGATGCTTGCACTGGGCTTTGCGCTCTATGCCCCCGTCAAATTTTTATGGTCAAAATTTTATAGTTAATTAATGCTTAGTTGTTTTAAGAATAGATGGCCTGATCATAATCCACACCTCATAATCAGAGTTCCTTTGCTTTTTTTGGCCAAATAATCGACCCAAAAATGGAATGTTTTTTAATTTGGGTAATCCCTCTGTATGAGTAATATTGGATTGTTGCATCATGCCGCCCAGTAAAATAAATTCCCCGTTATTGACCGTGACCTGATTGGATACCTTGTGTTTAATGAGTTGCAGATATCCATCCCCCCCCACGACTACATCGCTGACTGAAGCATCAAGAATATTCAGAGTGACAGTATCGCTGTCAATAATATAGGGGATGATTTCCATCTTTACCCCATATTCCAAGATTTCTCTTTCTTCTTTTTTAGAGCTGATTGATCTATTGTTGCCTGTTTCATCATCTTCTTTTTTAACCTGCCATTGATTAGCCTGTTGTACCGTAGAAAATTTGGCTTTTTTACCATGGCCTGAAAGCAGTGACGGCATGGCTTTAATTTGTGTCTGCCCCGATCGCGCCAGTAATTGTAGCTGTTTAATTAAATCCGGTTGATCACCAATAATGCCCTGAGCTAGGGAGGCATTATTTTCGTGCCAGCGAATGCCAAGGCGATTAATATCAGTGGCTGTAATTTCTACGATACTGAGTTCTAGTAAAACCTGTCCCGGTGAATGATCAAAAACGAAAAGACTTTCTTGTATCTTTTTTTGAATGCTTGGCGGTGCGCTGATGCTCAGGTAATCAGAGCCTTTAGGGTAAAAAACAAACTCCTTTTCAAGTTCACCCAGAGAGTTAAATAAAAGCTCAGCACTGACATATTTGGGCCAGAAACGGCAGGTGACTGATAGGGATGCCCAGCTTGGGGTGTCCACAGAGTTAACACCCACTAAAATATACTCATCAAAAAAACGATAACTTAAATTACTACTGGCTGAAATTAGATCCAACGCCTTATCAAGACGAATATTTTCGGTTTCGATAGTAACCACGCCATCGACAAATTCGTCAATAACTATAGGAAAATCAATCAGCAGACTTATTTCTGCAAATACATCGCGTACGCTTGCCTCGTAAAATGATAGGGCTATATGGGGTAATTTCCCAGAATATTCGCCGCTTTCACTACAATAAATAGGGGAGTGTGGCGTTGGTGATTCTGTTGCTGATACAGAAATATTTTCCTGCAATCTCATATCATTCTTAGGTATTGGCGATTGGAGGGTTAGAAAGTCTCTCTGCTTACTAGCAACATTCTGTTGACTTGAGAGACCATCTGTAAAGCTACAGGCAGATAAAAGTAAAAGGCTCCAAACAATAATAATTGGGCTGATACGCCGGTATGATGAACAAAAATTTTCGATCATCTTTATTCAAGCACTCCTGTGTCGCTGTACTCACTGATTAATTGCTTTGCACTTATATTTGAGAAAGCAATTTTAAATTTTCTATCAATAGTGAATAAGCGATTATTATGATTCTTCTTTTATATCATTTTTTGATATTTCATCGGCTGTATCCTCAATCACTGACTGTCCCGATTCATCTATGCTTAGCTTGTGATTAAAGCTTCGCAGTCTGACACCATTAAATTTTCCAACTACGCGCATTTCGTAATCACCTGGCTCAAGCGCTTTCTCAATCTTTCCCTTGGTATGCACTAAATTATTGGGAAAAACTAATGAATACAGCATGTTACTTTTTTGAGATTGATTAGTTAAAAGGGGTATTTTGGCAACTAGTCGCTTGTTATACCGCAAGTGTACCTCTATAAACAGCCTACCTTTGAAGGTAGATTGGTTATCAAAATCCAGATGAACCATACTCATACCAGATTCTTTATCCAACTTTATCATCGGGTTTAAAATAGCGGTTTTGGGGCGCTTCTTGGATCCGCTCACCGTTAACTCGAGCAGGGTACCACTGGCATAATTTAAAGTGACACCGGTTTTTTTTCTAGGCGTCATCTCGGTGGCAGTGATCAAAATATTATGAAAGCCATGACTATTGCGACTGGGAACTTTTAAAGTACCTCTAATGGGTAAACTTTGGTTACCATCCAGTTTAAATGTTTCACCACTGTCTAATACAATCCAGTCCCATGGACCCTCTTGCGATTTATCTTCAAGTTTGATTTCTTTTTGAAAGCCATCACTATCCTGAACATAATAGGAATAGGCTATTTTATAGTCTCTCGGTGTATTGTTTTTATTTTTTACCTCAAGATTAAATGTAACCTTGTCGCGGGGTTTGGCTTCTATTTTAACCCGCGGTGGCGTTATGCTTGCGTTCACTTCAATCGGCAGGGTTAATACTAATGCAGCCCAAAAAATGGTCAAAATTCCATAATTATAGACAGGTTTGCTTAATTCATTGATTTTCATTGGATACCTATTCCTTGGTTAATTTATCTATACATAAAAGAATAGCACAGTCGGTTTTGATATTTTTTATAAGAAAAAAGCCGACACTAAACTAAGTGCCGGCTTTAGGAATGATTTATTATTATTTATGATACGGTTGGTAAGGCTCTAACTGTTGCGGTGGCTGTGTATCTACCGGCTCCTTGAACTGAGCCATTATTTGCCAAGGTTACGGCAATATAGAATTTGGCGGCAAAATCAGTGTAACCACCTTGGTCACCCCAATTCACACTTGAGTTATCAATTGCTCTACCGTTATAGGCATCTTTCATATCGTCACTCATATCGGCAACCGCTGAACCATAGGCTCTATCAAAAGTGAGTTCAGCAATTGTCTCGGAGGTCCATGCTTCTATACTTCCTATTCCAATTCCTACGCCCGAAGAGATTGTAATATCATTTCTTGAAGTGACGGATGAATCTACATTGATTAAGGTGAAATCATCAATACTAATAGTTGTCGGAACGTTGGTATGCCATTTTATCACGCCGCCGCCGACAAACACTGATCCTGCACCACCAGGCACATCTTCGCTATTATCAGCATCAGCATCGTTAGCACTGTAGGGGTAGTAATAAAGTTCCATATCAGGCATGGCATCTAAGAGAACAAATTCATTGACCTCTACCTCAGTGCCATAGCTAGTGGTTTTTTCCCCTTTATCATCGGGAACATCATCCGTGCCAAAGACGGCAAAAGCTGATTGTGAAAAAAAGAACAAAAAGCTGGTGACTGTGACGAGTAAAAATTTAAATATTTTCATGGTAGTGACTCCTGTCGGTTTAATTAACTAAGATCCTTGTTAAAAGTTAGAACTATAGTCTTTGCAGGCGATAGTTCATTTTTGGGTTTTCTATTTAATAATTGCAAAAATTATGCCAAAGTGAATAATTTAATTTTTCTATGTAATTTCAATAGGTTATTATTTTATTGCTGTTGGAATAGTGTAAAAAATGTAACAAGTTGTATCCAAGACTGTAACAGGAAAGAGATCAATTAATAATATTAAAAGGCACTATAGATTATGGGCTTTCATCTTGCGCCATAATGTCATGCGACTAATACCCAGTTGTTTTGCAGTTTTAGTTTTATTACTACAGTTTTGAATGAGTGCTTGGGTTATCTTTTTGGCTTCATCAGAAATGAATTGCTCAGGAATATCTTTTTTTAATGCTGTTTGAATACTATCGGGTAGATTCGATAACTCGAGTTGTCCGCTGTTGCTCATAGCTGCGGTAAATTTGGCACAGTTTTCTAGCTCTCTAATATTCCCAGGCCATGAGTAGTTGATAAGCCTATTTTGTAAGTCAGGCTCAATGATCCAGCGTTCCCTTGGAGATGCTTGGCTTAAAAAATATTCAAATAACAGGATAATGTCATCTTTTCTTTCTCTTAGGGGCGGCACGAGAAGGGGGATTACCTCGAGTCGATAGCGTAGGTCCTCGCGAAACTGCTGTTGTTTAATAGCATCCTCAAGACTTAGATTAGAGGCTGAGATAACACAGGCTGAAAAGCTTTGAAGCTTTACATCGCCTACCGGATAATACTGTTTCTCTTGAAGTACCCTCAATAGTTTTGCCTGAGTATTTGAAGCTAAACAGGCGACCTCATCTAAGAATAGGGTACCGTTTTCTGCGGCATTTAAGAGACCTTTACTGTTGTTATGTGCACCGGTAAAAGCGCCTTTTTTATGGCCAAATAACTGTGATTCCAGTAAGTCGCTAGAAAAATTAGCTACATTAACGGCTATAAAAGGCTGGTCAGCCCTTGGGCTCTGCGCGTGAATAGCCCTTGCTACTAATTCTTTACCAACGCCGGTTTCCCCCGAGATATAAATTGATGCATCTGTTTTTGCAGCTTTGCAAATAGTTTCAAAAAGTTTGTGCATTTTAGGGTTGCATGACAGGATGCCATGAAAAAAAACCGACTTATCCAAATAAGATTTACTGTTGATATAGCTCTCCTTGCGTGCACCTACTAGCAACTTCCTGTCACCAGATTATTGAATAAAGTAATGCATATCCCTATAAAATATTTACTTATATATATTATTCTAGATTATAAATTATTTACTAAGTGTTTTTATTCAATAATAAATTTTATGTTTTAGCCTAAATTCGATTTTATTATTTTTGTTTGCTATTCTTGATACATGTTAAATTTTATCGGCAATACTAAAACCGCACAAAATCTTGTCTCATCTGACTCGATTCGTATTGTTGTGCGCCTCCTGCCCTGAGGGGCTTCTTTCTTTTTTCCTAATTTTTGTTTCTTTTTCGTCTGTATTATATAAATCTAAGACGGAATTCTATCCCCTTATGGGTAAATAAGTTTTACAATACTGTCTTCACTGCTGAAGGCAGTTATTCAGGAATACAACCATGAATGCAAAAGACAATTTAGTTATTTTTGATACTACCTTGCGCGATGGCGAGCAAAGCCCCGGCGCATCCATGACCAAGGATGAAAAGGTTCGTATTGCCAAGGCGCTTGAGAAACTTGGTGTGGATGTTATTGAGGCGGGTTTTGCAGTATCTAGTCAGGGTGATTTTGATGCGGTACAGGCGATTGCAAATACGGTAAAAGAGAGTCGAATATGTAGCCTATCTCGTGCCGTTAAAGGAGATATTGAAGCCGCAGCACAGGCCCTAAAGGGCGCTGAAGCAGGTCGTATACATACGTTTATTGCCACTTCGCCAATTCATATGAAATACAAACTGCAAATGGAGCCGGATCAGGTCATGGATCAGGCTATTGCCGCGGTTAAATTGGCACGTGGTTTTATTGATGATGTTGAGTTTTCCTTAGAAGATGCCAGTCGCACAGAATTTGATTTTATGTGCCAGATTACTGAGGCAGTAATTAATGCTGGTGCTTCCACCATTAACTTACCAGATACTGTCGGCTATACCGATCCCGGTGAATATGGCGCAATGATTGAGCGTCTTTTAAACACTGTACCCAATGCGGATAAGGCCATTTTTTCTGTGCACTGTCACAATGACCTTGGGCTTGCGGTGGCCAATAGTTTAGCAGCGGTTAAGGCCGGTGCAAGACAGGTTGAATGTACCATTAATGGCTTGGGTGAAAGGGCAGGTAATGCATCCCTTGAAGAGATTGTTATGGCTATACGCACCCGCAAGGATATCTTCCCCGTGCAGACCAATATAGATACTACGCAGATCGTGCCTACATCTCGATTAGTTTCATCGGTCACAGGATTTCCTGTTCAGCCGAATAAGGCAATTGTGGGCGCTAATGCCTTTGCTCATGAGTCGGGTATTCATCAGGATGGTATTTTAAAGTTCCGAGAAACCTACGAAATCATGAAGGCCGAAGATGTTGGCTGGAGTACTAACAAATTATCTCTAGGTAAGTTGTCGGGTCGAGCTGCTTTTGCAGCGCGTTTAGAGGAACTGGGCATTAATTTTGAGAGTAAGGATGATTTTAATCAGGCCTTTAGTAGGTTTAAAGATTTGGCCGATAAGAAACGTGAGATCTTTGATGAAGATCTTCAAGCGTTGGTTTCTGATGTGCAGATCGAAGCGGAAGACGATGCCATCACAGTCATTGATCTTGAGGTTTTGACGAAAACTGGGCAGTTACCAAAGGCAAAAATCTGCATTAACTATCAAGATCAAGAACATCAATCAGAGGCTAGCGGTGATGGTGCTGTAGATGCCATATTTAATGCTATTGAAAAGCTTATCAACAGCCAAACTAATTTACAGCTTTATTCTGTAAATGCGGTTACCGAGGGCACTGATTCTCAGGGTGAAGTGACTGTTCGTTTGGAAAAAGACGGTCGAATTATTAATGGGCAGGGTGCTGATACCGATATTCTTTTGGCCAGTGCAAAAGCATATCTCAATGCATTGACGCTAATGGGTAACCCAGGCAGATTACACCCGCAGTTAGGTGGTGTGTAGTGTCCGAGGGGCATGATATTGAGGTTCGTAACCAGTATCTTAAGACACTGGGTATCGTTCAGTATCGGCCCAGAGATATCAATACTGAGAATGCTGCTCAAACAATACAGGCGCAACCTCAAACTACTGTGGATACAGGTGCGACTGTCAGTGAGCCATCAGCCGCACAGGCGGCTGAAATAGCCTCAGTCATTGAGGCAGTGACAGAAGAGCCCATAAAGCCGGTTGTTGCCAAGGCTAAGCCAATTAATGTAGAGGCAGAGGTTGCTCATGATTTAGCCTTAAAATTTGCCCTCTGGCAGCCCAGTGATCAGCTGTTGGTAGTATCAGCCGTTGATGACAAGCTGCCAGACCAATCACAAATTAGCCTTTTAAAAAATATTCTTAGAGCCATTGATCAAGGCATAGCTTCTTTGCCGCAGTTTGATGTTGTTAATTGGCCTCCCCATCCTAGTATGGCAGGTGGTGAATCCGATGCTAGAGAGTTTTTGTCGACCTTAATCAGTTCCAAACTTGCATCCAATCCCACTAAAACACTGTTGTTTCTAGGCGATTCTGCTCGGGATTGGATCTTGTCGGATCAGCAAAAGGATAAGGTTATTGATGGAGCTGTTGCGCTTTCTAATTCAGTCACAGCGCTTAGTATTCCAGCACTCGAAACAATGCTGAGTAAGCCTGAAACCAAGCGACAAGCTTGGCATACAATCAGTAGCTATCTTTCCTCTAAGGCTGATTCGAACTAAATTATGAGCCAGTTCTTGGCAATACCCAATACCGCCACTGATGCCTTATTGGAACAGCATCCTGATATGGATTTTCGCTATGCCAAGAATTCTGACCTAACTGAGGTCAAGGCTATTGAGCAGTTAACTTCTCCCTATCCATGGTCAGATCAGCTATTTGATGAATCAATCAATAAATTGCTAGTGATAACACAGAAACAAGATATTATCGGCTATGCAGTGGTTGCTTTGGTTGCTCAGCAGGCCGAACTGCATTTAATAGCTATTCACCCCAAGGCGCAGAGTCAGGGCTATGGCCAGTTACTATTGGCGTTAATTATAGAATCTATGCCAGCCAGTATTGAATCTTTTTTTCTGGAGGTGCGTGTTAGTAACTGTCGTGCTATTCGCCTATATCAGCGTTTAGGCTTCGTACAAATTGGTGAAAGAAAAGACTACTATCGTAACGGTATGGGCACTGAAGATGCCATTATTATGGCCAGAGAAAACTACTAGAAAGCCAGTAAAAAGCTTAATGTAGAAAGTTAGGTTTTACTGGGTTTTTTCTGCAGTTTTCGCTGTAATGTTCTGCGATGCATCCCGAGATTTCTAGCCGTAGCTGAAATATTGCCATCATTATCACTAAGCACACGCTGGATATGTTCCCATTCAAGACGACTAACCGAAGTTGGGGTTGCCGAAATTGATTCTGTGGGTTTATCTGAAGCTGAAAATGCCTGCACAATATCTTCGGCGCTGGCCGGTTTGCAGAGATAGTTCACGGCGCCTAACTTAATGGCTTCAACGGCGGTGGAAATGCTCGAATAGCCGGTTAAAATTAAGATCTCTGCATGGGGTAATCGTTGTTTAATATCGACCAAAATCGATAAGCCAGATTCCTGCTCTAATTTTAAGTCCAAAATAACGCGTTCAATGGCTGAGTCATTGTCACAGTGCTCAGCTGCTTGATGACCGTTATTGGCAATGCACACAGAATGTCCCTGACGCACCAAGACTCTGGAGAGTACTTGGCAAAAAGCCTGATCATCGTCAATAATTAGGTACTTCAAGACTTAGCCCCGGTGTTCTGAGTCAGATTAAGGGGCAGACAAAGGGTAGTCATTGTGCCGCCCTCAGGAAGTTTATCTAAACGAATTGAACCACCAAACCGAGTCACAGTATTCTGAGAAAGAAACAAGCCTAAACCTAAGCCATCGGTTTTACTGGATGAGAAAGGCTTTTGATTTTTAACCATAGTCTCTTCAAATCCCTCGCCAAAGTCTTTTATAAAGATAATTACTTCAGCATCAGACCAGCTTATGCTGACTTCGACCTCAGATGGGCTAGCATCGGCAGCATTATTTAAGAGGTTCAAAATTGACTGCGCAATGGTTGGATGGAAGCGAATCTCTGGTGCTGGATAATCGCTTTGGGCGTAACTCACTTTGGCATTAAGCTCAGGACGCATCAACTGCCAGCGTTCAATTAATTGATCAAAATAGCTATGTAGGGTCTGGTTAGAATATTGATTAGTTGCAGATTCATTGGCCGTAGACTGCAATTGCTTCAAGGTTATTTTGCACTGATCTATTTGCTGGCTTAATAAATCAATATCCTTGTTAGCTGTCTGATGGAGCTGCATTTCATCCACTAACAGTCGCATGGTGTTTAAGGGTGTGCCCAATTCATGAGCAGTGCCCGCAGCAAGAGTGCCAATGGCTAAAAGCTGTTCATTTTCTAATTGTTGTTCACGGTGTTCGGCAATGTTTTTTTGTTGAAGCTCTAATTCACTGGCAATTTGACTAACAAAGTAGCTAATAATCGCTGCGCTAATGGCAAAGTTAGCCCACATTCCAAGAACATGTAAATTATTGCCTGCCATTGTATGGCCCATATGCGAGGGAGCAATAGCCATCACTGGAATATGATAGTTAAGCAAAAGGCTGTACCCAATGAGAGCGATGAGGGCAATACTGGCTGTGTATGCCCTAGGCAGGGTGATGGCAGCAATACTAATCGGAATCAGATAATAGGAAATAAATGGATTTGATGCGCCCCCGCTAAAGTACAAAAGAATACTGAAGAAAATAATATCCACCAGTAGATGGATAAAAAATTCTTTATTAGTAATCGGGATTTTCAAGCGACCTCTATTGGCGGTGGCAACACTAATAGAGGCATAGATAGCCAAGACCCATGCAATTTCAGCGCTAGCCAAGCCGAGGGGTTTAACGGCTGTAAAGTAAATAAGCGCAAGGCATTGGCCAAAAATTACCACTGCCCGAATAAGACCAAGTCTATATAGATTGTGGCGGATCGCGTATTCCAGTGTATATTGGCTATCTAAATTCATGCTGTAAGTTTACCAAAAAACCTCGTTCAACTGGCTAAACTTTAATTTTTAATTTTATACTTGAATAGAGTTTATGCTGGCGAGTGAATACTAAAGGGGTTAACATTGCGCCAATTAACTTGTCCTAGGTAAAAAGAGCATAGATATGCAGCCATTATCTGAAGATCTGCAAGAAAACCTTGATCGCTTTATTGTTGAAAGCCTTGAATTGGGTTGTGTTTGGGGTCTCTGCGATAGCGAAGGTAACTGGGCGATGGTTCCCTCAGATGAAGATACCGAGGTGGGTGTTATTCCCTTTTGGTCGGACAAGCCCCTGGCAGAGCAGCTTTGCATTGATGAATGGGCAGTTTATGAGCCCGTTGCCATTGCTATGGAAGAATTTCTTGATGACTGGCTGACAGGTATGCACGAAGACGTGCATAGGGCAGGGGTTAATTGGAATGAAGATCTTGAGGGCCAAGAGCTAGAACCTCTGGATTTACTTGAAGAATTTGAATCGGAACTAGACTAACCTATGTTTTTACAATCTTTTTACACAGAATCTAATAATCAATTTAGTGTCAGTGGCGAGCAGGGTAGCCAGTTCGCAAAACAAATTTGTAATGATTACAACCCTATTCATGACCCAGATTCGAAACGATTCTGTGTTCCAGGGGATCTTCTTTTTGCCCTAAGCCTAAATAACTATGGCTTAAGTGAGAAGATGAATTTCGATTTTTCGGGTTTAGTTCCCGCCGATAAATTACTGGTCTTTCCGACCTCAGATAACTCTAAACTAGTCATCAAGGATGAGCGCGAAAAAGCCTATCTTACGCTGGTTAGAGAGGGTGACAACAATCCTGATCCAAAGGCTATTGAGCATCTAGTTAGAAGCTATGTGGCGTTTTCAGGACATAGTTTTCCGTATATTTTGGTGCCCTTAATGGAGCAGCATCAGGTAATGATTAATAACAACCGTCCGTTGGTTATGTATCAATCCATGTCCCTTAACCTCGATCAACTCGAACTTGAGAAGCCTGAGGTCAAATTGATCAATGCCGATATGCAGGTTGAGGGTAAGCGTGGCAATGTGACCTTACACTTTGCGATTAACGATGGCGGCAAAGCCGTGGGTCGTGGAGAAAAGAAACTAGTGCTGAGTGGGCTGCGTGAATTTGACGCCCAGGTCATGGACCAATTAATCAAAGAATACGAAGCCCGAAAAGTTTAGATTACAGTAAGTGTTTTAAGAAACGACCTGTATGGGACCCCTTGACCTTAACTACATCCTCAGGGGTTCCAGCGGCAACAATTGTTCCGCCACCTGCACCACCTTCTGGCCCTAAGTCGACAACCCAGTCGGCGGTCTTAATAACATCAAGATTATGCTCAATTACTACCACGGTATTGCCGTGATCACGCAATCGATGTAGGACTGATAGCAGCTGCTCAATATCATGAAAATGAAGCCCCGTTGTAGGCTCATCAAGAATATAGAGTGTTTTTCCTGTATCTCTTTTTGAAAGCTCTTTAGAAAGCTTAACCCGTTGCGCCTCACCGCCCGACAAAGTAGTCGCTGCCTGACCTAGTTTGATATACGAAAGCCCAACATCCATTAATGTTTGCAGCTTGCGCGAGACACTGGGAATGGACTCAAAGAAGACACTGGCATCTTCAATGGTCATATCCAGTACCTGATGGATATTTTTACCCTTAAAGGTAATATCCAGCGTTTCACGGTTATAGCGTTTGCCTTTGCAAACATCGCAGGGTACATAAATATCAGGCAAAAAGTGCATCTCGACCTTAGTCACGCCATCTCCTTGACAGGCTTCACAGCGGCCACCTTTTACATTAAAACTAAAGCGACCAGGCGTATAACCACGAGAGCGAGCCTCTTGAGTGCCAGCGAATAGCTCCCTTACAGGCGTAAAGATACCGGTATAGGTAGCAGGATTAGACCTAGGGGTTCTGCCAATTGGACTCTGATTAATATCGATACACTTATCGAAGTGTTCTAAGCCATTAATAACTTTATGAGCCGCCGGTTTAAGGGTGGAAGCTTTGTTTAAAGCCGTGGCTGCAGCTGGATAAAGAATGCCATTGATCAAGGAGGATTTACCTGAACCCGAAACACCGGTAATACAGGTTAATAGTCCCACCGGAATAGTTGCATCAATACCCGTCAAATTGTTGGCTTTTGCGCCAAGGATATCCAGTGACTTGCCTTTGCTTGTATGACGCTTTTTAGGCACTCTAATACCGCGTTCACCGGATAAAAACTGACCTGTCACCGATTTCGGATTGCTGGTAATAGCATCACTATCGCCCATAGCGACGATTTCACCACCATGAACCCCCGCACCGGGGCCAATATCAATTATATAATCAGCGGCCTTAATAGCGTCCTCATCGTGCTCAACAACAATTACGGTGTTTCCTAAATCACGCAGTCGAACTAGAGTTTTTAAGAGCCGTTCATTATCCCGTTGATGCAGACCAATACTCGGCTCATCAAGGATATACATCACCCCAACTAATCCAGCACCAATTTGGCTAGCTAGACGGATACGCTGTGCTTCACCGCCCGAAAGAGTTTCTGCACTTCTATTTAACGAAAGATAGTTAAGGCCAACATCCACTAGGAAGCAAAAACGATCGCGGATTTCTTTGATGATTTTTTCAGCTATTTGCCCTTGCCGGCCGGGCAGGTCAATGGTTTCAAAGTAGTCAAAACATTCACCCACGGGCATGGCGACAATATCTTCAATCCGCTTGTTGTCGACATACACATTTCGCGCTGATTTACAGAGTCTTGTGCCTTCGCAATCAGGGCAGTCAGAGGTGGTCATAAACTTACTGAGATCCTCTCTAACAGAATTACTCTCGGTATCTCTGTAACGACGCTCCATATTCGGAATAACACCCTCAAAGCTATGTTGACGGCGGAAAACGGTGCCACGATCATTCATGTAGTTAAAGGTTATTTCTTCATCATCACTACCGAATAATATTTTTTGTTGATGTAACTGTGATAAATCTTGCCATGGCTTTTCAATATCAAAGTCATAATGCTCGGCTAGGCTACTCAACATATTAAAATAAAACAGTGAGCGACGATCCCAGCCGCGAATAGCCCCCTCAGCAATAGATGCCTCAGGATGTTGAATAATGCGATCTACATCAAAAAATTGGTGAATACCCAAACCATCGCAGGTCTTACAGGCACCAAAGGGATTATTAAACGAGAATAATTTCGGCTCCAATTCACTCAGGCTATAGTTACAAATCGGGCAGGCAAATTTAGCACTAAACATTAGGTCTTCACTATCGCCATCCATATAGCTAATCAGGGCAACCCCCTCGGCCAGAGCGAGAGCGGTTTCAAATGATTCAGCCATTCGAATACCAATACCTTCCTTAACCTTAAAACGGTCAACTACTACTTCAATACTGTGTTTCTTTCTCTTATCCAGTGCAGGTGCTTCATCTAGGTCACAGATAAGGCCATCAATACGAGCGCGAATAAATCCCTGTCGACGTAAATTATCTAAAAGATGCAGGTGTTCACCTTTTCTATCCTTAACCACCGGTGCCAGCAACATCAGCTTTGAACCCTCAGGTAGGGCCAAAACCTGATCCACCATTTGGCTTACAGTTTGCGCCTTGAGCGGCAGATCATGATCAGGACAGCGAGGTTCGCCAGCGCGGGCAAATAACAAACGCAAATAATCGTAGATTTCAGTGATGGTACCTACGGTTGAGCGCGGGTTGTGACTGGTGGATTTTTGCTCGATAGAAATAGCCGGTGAAAGACCTTCAATATGATCAATATCGGGTTTCTCCATCATGGAAAGAAACTGCCGCGCATAGGTAGAAAGTGATTCTACATAACGTCTTTGACCCTCAGCATAAAGGGTATCAAAAGCCAGAGATGACTTACCGGAACCAGAAAGTCCAGTGATAACAATAAGCTTGTCGCGAGGAATATCGAGGTCGATATTTTTTAAATTATGGGTTCTGGCTCCGCGAACAAGTATTGTATCCATTAGGGCTGCTTTTATTTAGGTTAAAGGGTCCATTATAAGGCGCAAGCCCAAATACAGGCAAAGCAAAATGGTTAATTAGCTAGTTTTACTTCTAGCAACGCAAGATAGATGAATAAATGCTGTGATTATTATTTTCCCGCGCCTAATATGACTGTTACTATAGGCGGATATTAGATAACCCAACCACTAAGCGACGACATTGACTAACAAACTAACAGAAGCAAAATACTCCAGCATAGAAAAGCGAGCGGTACTTTCCATAGCCAGCCTTTATGGTTTTCGTATGCTCGGATTATTTATGGTTTTACCGGTTCTCTCGCTGTATTTTGCAGACTACCAGAACTCAAGTCTGTTTTTGCTCGGTCTCGCCTTGGGTATCTATGGTTTAACCCAGGCAGTTTTTCAAATCCCGTTGGGTCTATTATCCGATAAAATAGGCCGCAGACCGGTTATTTTAGGCGGTCTTGCACTGTTTGTAACAGGTAGTGTGGTGGCGGCTTTATCCGAATCAGCCATGGGAGTTATTGTTGGCCGCGCATTACAGGGTACGGGAGCAATAGCCAGTACCCTAATGGCTTTGGTGACCGATTTTACTGCAGAACAAAATCGTACTAAGGCCATGGCAACCATAGGTGGCAGTATTGGCGCATCCTTTGCACTAGCTATGGTTCTTGGGCCGCTAATAGCCTCACACTTTGGTATGTCTGGAATCTTTTGGGTGACTGCCGTCTTAGGTCTGGCGGGCTTTATCATAGTGTTTACTCTGATCCCGAAGACTATTTCTGCACGCAATAACCGCGAAACGCAAACCGATATTCAGCAAATCGGAAATCTTCTAAGATCGCCTGAACTATGCCGTTTAAATATAGGGATATTTTTTCATCATCTAACGCTGATGGCAGCCTTTGTTGTAGTGCCGAGTATTCTTGTACAGCAACTCGCTGTAGGTGCAGACCAACTATGGTGGGTTTATCTCTGTTTATTAGGGGGTGGTTTTGTGGCCATGGTGCCAGCCATCATAGTCGCAGAAAAACGAAATGCTCAGAAACCATTTTTTATCGCAGCCATTGTTATCATGATGGTTTCGATGTTTGTCCTGGGTAATACCCAAGGATCAATGCTGACCTTCCTCATGCTATTTAGTTATTTTGCCGCATTTAATTTATTAGAAGCATTTTTACCCTCATGGTTGAGTAAAGTATCTCCTGCGGGTAATCGCGGAACAGCCATAGGGATCTATTCAACCTGTCAGTTTCTGGGTACCTTCGCTGGCGGAATTTTAGGTGGTTGGGGGCTAACCAGTCTGGGTGTTGATGGTCTGCTAATATTACTAGCAATGTTGCTGCTTGTATGGGTGATACTAGCCACTCAAATGACTTCACCAAGACCGATGCAAACTATGATTTTGCATGTTGGAAAAAGAAAACCCAATGAATTTATAAAAAGTGTTTCAACAATAGTTGGAGTTGAAGATATACTACTTTTAGAAGGTGATGATCTCGCCTATATTAAGGTTGATAAAACGGCGATAAATGTGGCTGAATTACAGCCCTTTTTGAATCGCACATAGACAGGGGGAAAAAATGGCACGGGGAATTAACAAAGTAATCATAGTGGGTAACTGTGGACAGGACCCAGAAACAAGATACATGCCTTCAGGTGGCGCAGTGACTAACTTAAGTCTTGCTACTTCTGAATCTTGGAAAGACAAAAATACCGGTGATCAGCAAGAACGCACCGAATGGCATCGTGTGGTGTTTTTTAATCGTCTAGCTGAGATTGTAGAGCAGTATGTTAAAAAGGGCTCTAAGGTTTATGTAGAGGGCTCATTGCGCACGCGCAAGTGGCAGGGTCAAGATGGACAGGATCGTTACACCACAGAAATCGTAGCTAGCGAAATGCAAATGCTCGATAGTCGTGGCGGTCAGGGGCAGGGTGGTTACGACCAGTCCCAACCAGATTATGCTCAATCAGAGCCGCAACAGGCTCAACAGAAGCAAGCAGCTCCTCAGCCAGCCGCTGCTCCAGCCGCTGCTCCAGCACAGGGTATGGGCTTTGATGACGATATCCCATTCTAGAAAGCTGGGTTTAAATTAAATTATATGGAGTCATTTATGACAATTAAAGTTGGAGACAAAATTCCTGAAGGCATGCTCACAGTAATGGGTGCTGAAGGTCCTGCAGGTATCACAACTGCAGATATTTTCTCAGGCAAAAAAGTGGTACTTTTTGCCGTACCCGGTGCATTTACACCAACATGCTCTGTGGCACATATGCCAGGTTTTGTGGTTAAGTATGACGAGATTATTGCCAAGGGCGTAGATACAGTAGCCTGTCTTTCTGTAAACGATGCCTTTGTAATGAATGCCTGGAAAGACGCATCTAATGCAGAAAATATTTTAATGCTTGCTGACGGTAACTGTACCTTCACAACTTCTTTAGGCCTTGAGCTTGATGGAACGGGTTTTGGTATGGGCATGCGTAGCAAACGCTTTGCCATAATCGTTAATGATGGTGTAGTCGAGTTACTGAATGTTGATGAAAGTGGCTTTGAGTTATCTAGTGCCGAAGCAGTTCTTGAAGCACTCTAATTAAAAGCACTCTAATTAAAAGTACTCTAACTTAAAGCGTTAGACACAAAAAAGGCACCCAATGGGTGCCTTTTTTTATTCTAGGAAGTTTCTTATCCTGAATATTTTTCCATAACCAAGGTAGCGTTAGTGCCACCAAAGCCGAAGCTATTAGACATTACGCGGTTAACTGGCTTATCTTTACTTTCGCGAAGAATAGGCAAGCCTTCAGCATTTTCATCAAGGTTATCAATATGCGCTGAACCAGCAACGAAATTACCTTCCATCATAAGCATGCAGTAGATGGCTTCGTGAACCCCTGCAGCACCGAGGCTGTGACCTGATAAAGACTTAGTCGAGCTAATATCTGGGCAGTTATCACCAAAGGTATTGCGTATAGCGCCAAGTTCGGCCAAATCACCAACAGGTGTACTGGTACCATGAGTGTTTAAGTAGTCCAATGGACCATCTATATTTTCCATGGCCATCTTCATGCAACGCTCTGCACCTTCCCCAGAAGGCGCTACCATATCGGCACCATCTGATGTTGCACCATAACCGGTGATTTCACAGATAATATTAGCGCCACGAGCAAGGGCATGCTCAAGCTCTTCAACCACAACTGTCCCCGCACCCAATCCAGGGGCAAAACCATCACGACCGGCATCATAGGCACGGGATGCTACTTCAGGGTTATCATTGTATTTACTAGTCAATGCACCCATAGCGTCAAACATCCCCGCCATAGACCAATGCATATCTTCTGAGCCACCGGCAAGAAGAATGTCTTGCTTGCCAAGCTGAATAAGTTCCGCGGCATGACCAATACAGTGAGCACTGGTAGCACAGGCAGAGGCGAGGGCATAGTTAACACCCTTAATTTTAAATGGGGTAGCAACACAGGCTGAAACCGTACTCGCCATAATCTGGGTAACTCGGTAAGGGCCTGCACGCTTGATGCCGCGCTCACGCATGACATCGATGGTTTCGGTAAACATCTCACCAGAAACACCACCAGAACCCATAACAAGACCTGTTCTTGGGTTTGAAACCATTTCCTCGGTCAGGCCTGCATCAGCAATGGCTCTATCAGTGGCAATGTAGGCATATGAAGCTGAAGGCCCCATAAAGCGCATAATTTTTCTATCAATATGTTCTTTAGGATCAATATCCAAAGTAGCGCCGACATTACATTTAAGGCCCATTTCAGCAAAATCTTCGCGATAGCGAATACCTGAAATACCTTCTTTCAATGATTTAGTAACAGACTCTCGGTCATTGCCAAGACATGAAACTATGCCAAGTCCAGTGATTACTACTCGTTTCATAGGTTATCCTCTTTTATTCTTGTGACATCAGAAAACTTAAAAGTTCTCTGTGTTTTCGAAAAGACCTACTTTAAGATCTTTGGCGGTATATATCTCACGACCATCGACTTCAACGCTCCCATCAGCAATTCCCATAACCAGCTTGCGCTGAATGAGTCGAGTGATACTTAGCTTGTAAGTCACTTTTTTAGCATCAGGTAGGATTTGGCCAAAAAACTTAACGGTGCCAGCACCGAGGGCGCGACCTTTACCTGGGTTGCCATTCCAGCCAAGAAAAAAGCCGACCAGTTGCCAAAGGGCATCTAGACCCAGACAGCCAGGCATCACCGGATCACCTTCAAAGTGGCATGCAAAGAACCATAGATCAGGCGTGATATCGATTTCGGCGACAATCTCACCAAGACCGTGTGTACCGCCAGTGTTGTTAATGGTGACGATTCTATCAATCATCAACATATTAGGCGCAGGAAGTTTCGCGTTACCAGGGCCAAATAACTCGCCGCGGCTACATTTTAAAATTTCTTCTTTCGAGTAAGAAGATGCAGGTATAAAAGACATGGGATCCTTGTTGATCTACTACTTAATCGCGCATCGTAACTACTAATCGCTAAAGCATCAATAGTTAAATCAAATCTAGGCCATTAAAACTCACTAAATTTCATCAGTTGCATGTCTAGGGTTGACAGTGCGGGGTTGTCTGTTAGCATTCCGTTTAATCTTAATTAGTCCGGTAATTCATTGTAAAATGGCATTTTTTCACAATTCCGTAGCCACGGAATTTCAATCGGTCAATAAGCTAATTTTAAATAGCTTACAGTCAGACGTGGGTCTGGTGGAAAATATTGGCAGTTACATCGTGGATTCTGGAGGAAAACGCCTAAGACCGGTTCTGGTTTTATTGAGTGCCCTAGCTAATAATTATCAATCTAAAAAAAACAACCATATAAAACTCGCTGCGGTTATTGAATTTATTCATACCGCCACGCTGTTGCATGACGACGTGGTTGATGTCTCTGCATTGCGAAGAGGACGTGAGACAGCCAATGAAATTTGGGGTAATGCCCCCAGCGTTTTGGTTGGCGACTTTCTTTACTCACGAGCATTCCAAATGCTAGTTGAAGTGGCTGATCTAAATATTATGCGGGTGTTCGCAGATGCTACTAATGTTATTTCTGAGGGTGAAGTTCAGCAAATGGCAAACGCAGGAAATCCCAATATAGATGAAGACACGTATACCCAAGTAATCTATAGAAAAACCGCCAAGCTTTTCGAGGCGGGTATGGAATGTGGCGCTTTACTTGCGGGTGCGGATAAAATTGCCATGAATCAATATGGCAAGCATTTGGGTATGGCATTCCAGATTGCAGATGATGTGTTAGACCTTCAGGGTGACGTCGCTATTATTGGTAAAAATATTGGCGACGACTTAAATGAAGGGAAAATGACATTACCCTTAATATACGCTCGGGATCATGCGGATCCCGCTGAAAGTCAGATCATTCAGCAAGCGATTAAAGAGAGATCTGCAGAAAATTTTGATCAAATATTAAAAATAGTCTCAAAAACAGGTGGCATAGACTATAGTTTGAGCAGGGCAACAGAGCATTCACAATTAGCAAATGATGCACTAAAAGCACTGCCAGAGAGCCCTTACAAACAGGTGCTTTCCAAACTGGCTAGTTTTGCAGTTTCAAGAGACGTATAAAACCTGCGCACAGAACGCGCATATAACGAATTAGGGGCTATCAAAAAATACTCATAACTTTGGGTTAACCCAAGGATTTTTGATAGACTTTTAACCATAATAAGAGCTCACCTTTTAAGTGAGCACATTAATCATTAAGGAGAATGACGTGATTATTGGAATTACACGGGAACTGGTTGCTGGAGAAAATCGTGTCTCGTTGTGCCCAGATAATGTTCAGTCACTGGTCGATAAAGGCCTAGAACTTTGGGTTGAACAGAATGCAGGTGCACAGGCTGGTTTTTCAGATGATGATTACACTTCTGTAGGCGCCAAAGTGGTGTCAGATAGAGATGAGTTATTTGCCAAGTCAGATGTTATCCTACAGGTTCAAAGTTTTGGCTCAAATACTGAAAATGCTGACGACGATCTCAAACGACTCAAAGCCAAGCAGCTAGTCATTGGTATGATGGATCCCTTGGCCCAGCCTCAAGCGGCACAGCAGGTTGCAGGTACAGGTGCTACTGCTATTGCCTTGGAAATGGTTCCTCGTATCAGTCGCGCACAAAGTATGGATGTACTTTCTTCTATGGCAACTCTTGCTGGCTATAGAGCAGTATTATTAGGTGCCGAAGCTGCCCCGCGAATTTTACCTATGTTAATGACTGCGGCTGGAACCTTGCAGCCGGCAAGAGTACTTATTATGGGTGTCGGTGTTGCCGGCCTTCAAGCCTGTGCTACAGCCAAGCGTCTAGGCGCAGTGGTTGAAGCCTATGATGTCAGACCCGCTGCTCGCGAACAAATCATTTCAGTGGGCGCTACCCCAGTGGAGTTAGATTTGCCCACAGAGTCTTCTGAGGGTGCTGGAGGCTATGCCAAAAAGCAGAGTGAAGAGTTCCTGCGCATGCAAAGAGAGCAGATGACAGAAGTAGTCGCTCGCCAAGATATTATTATTACTACTGCCGCAATTCCTGGTGCTAAATCGCCAATTCTAGTGACGGAAGATATGCTTAAAGCCATGAAAGCCGGTTCGGTTCTGGTTGATCTAGCAGCAGAGCGGGGTGGCAACTGCGAATCAACACAAATGGGCAAGACGGTTGTGGCTCACGGCGTGACTATTGTAGGTCCCGAAAACCTTGCATCAGATGTGGCCTTTCATGCCAGTCAGATGTATGGAAACAATATTCAAACACTTCTAGAGTTAATTCTAGAAGAGGGTCAAATCAATCTAGATTTTGAAGATGAAATTGTTGCTGGCACAGTGATTGCCCACGCGGGTGAGGTGCCACATCCCTATATGCGTAAGCTATTAGACCTACCTTCCTTAGAAAATCAATCGCAAGGCAAATAAAGGACTAAGACATTGGATATTTTAATTTTATTACTGGCACTTTTCGTATTATCGCTTTTTTTAGGCGTAGAACTGATCGTTAAGGTCCCGCCAACTTTGCACACGCCATTGATGTCAGGCACTAATGC
>JAHEHM010000032.1 GCA_024644585.1 Porticoccaceae bacterium
GACCCCTGACAGTCCATGTTTGGTCACATAGGACTTCGTTTTACACTGGCTTAAGAAATCAGATCCCTGTCAATTTTTTTCCAGCTTATCGCCTGTTGTTGACAACAGTGCTGCCTAGTCGATGGCATTCCAGGTCAAAGCTTACTCACTGGTTAATACTAATAATTAATAGCCGCTGTCATAAAAACAATTGGTTTAGCGTTGACAATAAAACCATAATATTCCTTTGCTCATAGAAGATTCAATAATCAGGGGTAAACACCAATGCCACAAACCGCTATTCCTTTTATGCAACTACGAGGCGGGAGTTCGAAAGGGCTGTACTTTCTTGCAACAGATTTGCCTACTGATGAGCAGGCGCGAAATAAGGTATTGCTGGATGCAGTGGGCCGAGATGCCCGTCAGATTGATGGTTTAGGTGGTGCTGATCCTTTAACCAGCAAGGTGGCGGTGGTTAGTTTATCATCACGGCCTGATGCGGATATCGACTATCTGTTTGTGCAAGTGGTGGTCGGTGAGAATCGGGTAGATACCACCCCTAACTGCGGCAATATCCTCGCGGGTGTCGGTCCCTTTGCCATTGAAGCCGGTTTAGTGAAAGCCCAGCATCCCCAGACCCCGGTACGGGTTTATATGGTCAATAGCGGCAAGATTTGTGAGTTATTGTTGCACACCCCAAATGCCGAAATGAGTTATCAAGGCGATACCCGTATTGATGGAGTGCCGAGCAGCTCAGCCCCAGTGATTTGTAATTACAGTGATATAGCCGGTTCAGCCTGCGGTTCCTTGCTGCCCACAGGGCGGGTGCTGGATCGTATTGACGATATTGAGGTCAGTTGTGTCGATAACGGTATGCCGGTGGTGGTATTAAGAGCGGCAGATTTTGGTATTAGCGGTGATGAAAGTCCTGCGGAGCTGAATGCTAACGACGAATTAAAGGCGCGCTTACAATCGATACGCTTACAGCTTGGCCCAATGATGAATCTTGGCGATGTCGACGGTGCCTCGGTACCAAAAATGTGTTTGATTTCACCGGCAAAGCAGGGTGGGTTGGTTAATACCCGTACATTTATTCCTTACCAATGTCACGCGGCGATTGGTGTTTTAGGGGCGGTGTCGGTAGCTACGGCGTGTATCCTGCCTGGTTCTGTTGCTGAAGGCATGGTAACCGTGCCGGTTGGAAGCCCAATGCAATTGTCCATCGAACATCCCTCTGGCGAGTTTTCAGTGAGTCTGGAAGTGGATGACTCAGGTGAAATACCCGAAGTAACCAAGGCCGGATTGATGCGAACTGCTCGCCTGCTGAGTCGCGGCGAGTTGTATTTGCCAGAATAATATAATTATCGTCAGGCCGGAATAAAATATTTATCGTCAGCCCGGAATACTATATTTATCGTCACTCCCGCGTAGGCGGGAGTCTATAGATTCCCGCCTACGCGGGAATGACAATAAACTTGGGAATGATGACATTCGTCTGATTGTTCAAACTCGTTAACTGTAGTGGAGCCTACTTATGGCTAATTTTACATTGTTCGGATTAGGAGAAGCGGGATCTTTGTTTGCTGCTGATTTAATTGCAGCGGGGCATCAGGTGAAAGCGTTTGACCCGGCACCAGTTGCAACACCGAAGGGTGTGCAGCGTTGTGAAACACCTAAACAAGCCGTCTTTCATGCCGAGGTGATAATTGCTGCTACTGCAGCGGCTGATTCCAAGGCTGCCCTTGAGCAGGCTTTGGCCATCATGCCAAAATCGGTTCTGTATGCTGATTTTTCTACAGCCTCGGCAAGCCTCAAGCGAGAACTGGCGACAACAGCCGCCACCAACGGCATCGATTTTGTCGATGTTGCATTATTATCCGTCGTACCAGGCAAAGGGATAGGCACTACAGCACTGGTTTCCGGTAGTGGGGCTGATCGTTTTGTATCAATTTTCAGTGATCTAGGTATGCCGGTTGAATCCATTGGCGCCATTGCCGGAGA
The DNA here is from genome assembly GCA_024644585.1 of Porticoccaceae bacterium. Lineage (GTDB taxonomy): Bacteria > Pseudomonadota > Gammaproteobacteria > Pseudomonadales > Porticoccaceae > HTCC2207. Next base: position 1,981 of record JAHEHM010000032.1, read on the forward strand.
TGCAGCCACCCGTAAATTACTGCGCAGTGTGTTTATGAAGGGGATGGCGGCAGTAGTGATTGAAGCCCTGAAGGCGGGAGAAAAGGCCGGTCAGCTGGAGTGGCTGTGGGAAAATATCAGCACAGAAATTGCCCAGGCCGACGCTCAGTTGTTACATCGCTTAGTGGCGGGAACCGGGCCTCACGCTCTCAGGCGTATGCATGAGATGGAGGCTTCAGAAGCGTTGTTGAAAGAACTGGGCGTTGATCCGGTGATGACCCGGTCAACGGTACAAAGCCTGAAAAATGTTCTGCAAGATGGCTTGCCGGAAATTCCGGTAGCCGGTTAATTTCCCATCTGCTCAGGCCAATACAAGCGCATTGGATTGTCCACTAACAGCTTTTGTTGTAGTTCGGCGGTTGGTGCAATCAGCGGAATAAAATCCACCAGCTTGCCATCATCAGGCGTATGAGTCTTCATGTTCGGGTGTGGCCAGTCTGTGCCCCAGAGTACCCGATCCGGGCAGCTTTTAACCACGTGACGAGCAAAGGGAATCACGTCGCTATAGTGAGGAGGCCCTTCTAATGAAAGTCGCTCAGGACAAGTGACCTTTGACCAGAAGTTTTGGTTGTCTCCCATCAATTTCATAAACAAATCAAACTCGCCGCCGGTTACCGGCCCGCTGACATCGGGACGGCCCATGTGATCAACAACCACGGTGGTCGGCAGAGAAGTGAAAAAGTTGTAGTACTCCGGCAAGTCCTGAGCTTCAAAATAAATCACGATATGCCAGCCTAATGGGGCAATACGTTCAGCGATACTGGCCAGTGAGTCGAAGGGCAGTGCATCGACCAGTCGTTTTACAAAATTAAAGCGAACACCGCGTACCCCTGCTTGATGCATAGCAGCCAATTCTTCATCGGTGATAGAGCCTTTGATTGTGGCAACGCCACGAGCCAAGCCATTGGAGGATTGCAAGGCATCAATCATGGCGCGGTTATCTGCACCGTGGCAGGTCGCTTGAACGACGACATTTCGACTGAATCCCAGCTGATCCCGTAATGCCCAAAGCTGATCTTTGGAGGCATCACAGGGCGTATATTTACGTTCCGGAGCAAACGGGAAAAGATCGCCAGGGCCAAACACATGGCAGTGTGCATCGACGGCACCGGCAGGGGGTACAAAATTCGGATTGCTGGGGGAGGGGTGAAACGTTAGCCAGTCGGCATCCATTTGAAATTTACTCATGGGGTTTCCTCAAATTCTTCGGTGTCAATCTCGGCCTGCGTGACAGCATTATAACGATTGCCCGCGATCGACTGTGGATTAAAAATCTCATCTAAGCGTACTGTGGAATTGGCTGATAAGGTGACCTGACTGGCTGCAAAATTTTCTTTTAAGTGGTCAAGTTTTGTGGTGCCAGGGATTACAATAATGTTTTCATCCTTGCCCAGTAACCAGGCTAGAGCCAGTTGTGCCAGCGAACAATCTTCGGCTTTTGCTAGCTCCGCGAATTGCGCTATTAACTGCATGTTTTTGGGATAGTTTTCGGCAGAGAAGCGCGGCATATTGCGACGAATATCTTTACTTTCAAAGGTATTGTTGTCGGTCAGTTTACCGGTCAAAAAAGCTCGGGCCAGCGGGCTAAAAGCCACAAAGCTAATAGCCAATTCCTTACACACATCTAGTACCGCTATTTCAGGGTTGCGGGCCCACAGGGAGTATTCACTTTGAACCGCAGCGATAGGATGAACTGCATGAGCTTTCCTTAAGGTGCTGGCAGATACTTCAGACAAACCGATGCCTTTTATGTGGCCTTCGGTGACTAGGTCGGAGAGAGCACCAACGCTCTCTTCTATGGGTACAGCCTTATCCCAGCGATGCAGGTAATACAGGTCTATCACATCGGTTTGCAGACGTTTGAGGCTGTCCTTACAGGTTTTTTTGATGACCTCAGGACGGCCATTAATTTCCCGAACGCCAGCCTCGTTTTTAAACACGCCACATTTGCTGGCCAGAACAAATTCCTGTCGACGGCCGCGCAATGCATTGCCTAACAAGGTTTCATTGGCGCCAAAACCATACAATGCAGCTGTGTCGAGCATGGTGTAACCCATGTCCAGTGCCTGGTGTAGCAGCTTTTCGACTGTCGAACTATCCGGTGGTGTGCCATAGGCATGCGACAGGTTCATGCAACCCAGGGAAACCGGGGAGCAGGAAAAAGGGCCGATTTTTCGCATGGTGACGCTGTCCATATTTTTTTATTTCCAGTATTGAATTTAGCTGCTTTGTTTTTTATGTTTGGCCAGTATATAAACAGTATCACTTTGCCTTGCTTCAGGATAATTCATAAATGTTGTCTGATATTCAATTTTTGTATAGCTGCTATTCTTCTTCGGCCTGAACCTTGTTAAAGGTGGCGCCGTACTTTCGCAGTAAATTGATAAAGGTTTGTTGCGTTTTAGTAGGTTTCCAGCACTTTCTGGTGGTGATTCCGATCGGTCTGTAATCGGCGTGTTGGCCATAAGGAATAGTTGACAACATTTTAGTTTCCAGTTCGTGTTGAACCTGGTGCTCTGAGATAATGCTGAGTCGGTCGCTGCCTCTTAGCAAGGACAGAATTAATACCTGTGAGCCGGTTTCAACTAATTTTTCGGGCAAGGCTTGTCCAGCGGAATTAAATAACTCTTCAAAAATCTGTCTGGTCGGGGTGCCAGCTCTAGGCACAATCCAGCTATTATTGGCCAGTTGAGCAGCTGTGATGGTGCGCTGTTTACACAACGGGTGTTCGGGGCGGGCCACAATTCTTACCGAGGAGGTAAACAACTCCTCTTGTAGTATATCGTCATTGCTAACTGGCAATCGCAATGCACCAATCAGTAAATCCAAGTCTCCATGACGTAAATGGTAGAGCAGGTCGTCATAGGAGCCATCGGTAATGCTGAGTTTGACTTCCGGGAACTGCTTTGAAAAATCAATTATCGAGGTGGGCAACACTGAGCTACGGGCCAATGGCATGCTTCCAATTTTAATGTGGCCAGAGTCGTTATGCTGTAATGCCTGTATTTCATCGTAACCCTGGCTAATTTCTGAAAACGCCAGTTTGCTTGCGCGGGCTAAAATGCGGGCTGCTTTACTGGTGCTGATACCGATACTGGTTTTCTCAAACAGCTTAACGTCAATCAAACTCTCCAGTTCGCGGGCAGCGCGGTACAGGGACGATTGCGATACACCGAGGTTGCGTGCCGCCATACTGAAGGTCTGGGACTCGGAGACGGCAATCAGAGAACGTAACTGGGTAGTGGATAACTGGGTCAGTAAGGTGGCCGGTTTACCGCTGTTTTTGGCAGCGCTATAGCGCAGGGTGTCATTCAATCCCTCCAGCAATATTTGCAGCGCGCGCTGTACCCGGGAGGCGAGCGTGACACCTGTTTGAGTACCAAACATACCATCGCTGCGGCGTTGAAAAAGGGTGGTTTCAAAGAGCACTTCCAGTTTGGCGATAGCCTGGGTAATGGCGGGCTGAGAAAGAAACACTTTTCCCGATGCTTGACTAATACTTTTAGCTTCTATAGCAGCTAAAAATACCCGCAGGTGCCTGATATTCGGGGTTTTAAACAAAATATGGCATCCTTTTTTTATTTGTGTAAACGTAGTCTATCTCAAAAACGAATACCTGAGTGATAAAAATGGAATGGTAATAAGCACGCTGTGACTCGATACTAATGTCCATAACAAAGCTAATGCATATTCCGGCTACTGAAATAACACAGCGAGGCTCAACATGATTATTGATTGCCATGGACATTACACTACGACACCACCACAAGTCGGTGATTATCGCGAGCAACAAAAAGCAGCGCTTGCCAAAAACCCGGATCATGTCGGCGAAAAAGGCTCCATGGTCATCAGTGATGATGAGCTGCGTGACAGTCTTGAAAATAACCAGCTGCGCCTGCAGCGTGAGCGTGGTACTGACCTGACTATTTTCTCTCCCCGCGCCAGCTGGATGGGGCACCATATTGGCAATGAACATACCAGCCGTTTTTGGACTGAACATCAAAACGATTTGATTCGTCGTGTCTGCGATCTTTACCCGGAAAATTTTGCGCCGGTTGCCCAGTTGCCACAATCTCCTGGTGTCGACCCACAGAAATCAATTCCTGAATTACTGCGTTGCGTTGAGGAAATGGGTTTTATAGGCTGTAATTTAAATCCCGATACCACTGGCGGTTACTGGCAAGATGCGTCATTGGCTGACAAATCGTTTTATCCCCTCTATGAAAAAATGGTTGAACTGGATGTGCCTGCGATGGTGCATGTCAGTGCTGCTTGCAATGATTGCTTCCATACCACTGGCTCACACTATCTTGGAGCGGACACTACCGCCTTTCAGCAACTGGTGATGTCCGATGTGTTCAAGGATTTTCCAGAACTGAAAATTATTATTCCACACGGTGGCGGGGCAGTGCCTTATCACTGGGGTCGCTTTCGTGGTTTGATGCAGGATCAGGGTTATCCGCCACTGGAAGAGTCAGCGTTAAAAAACATCTACTTTGATACCTGTGTCTACCATCAACCGGGCATTGATTTATTGTTGGAGTTAATTCCAGCGGATAATATTTTATTTGCTTCGGAAATGATTGGTGCTGTGCGTGGTATAGACCCGCAAACCGGCCACTATTTTGACGATACCAAGCGCTATATTGATAACAACACCCAATTGTCAGCTGCTGAGAAAGCGAAGATTTTTGAAGGCAATGCCCGCAAGGTATTCAGCCGCTTAAGTGTTTAATTAAGGGATCATTTGAGGATCAATTATGAAAGATTATGTCGTAGTACAGCATATCGAACGGGCGGATGCCGAAGTGATCAAAGGGCTGGCCGAATGTGGTGTGGCTACCGTACATGAGGCGCAGGGCCGTCGTGGCTTGATGGCCGATTATATGCGACCTATTATTACCGATGTCTGTATCGCCGGTTCAGCATTGACTATTTCTGGTGCCGCAGGCGATAACTGGATGATGCATGTTGCCATAGAGCAAGCTAAAGCCGGCGACATTATGGTATTTGCTCCTACCTCACCGTCCAATTTTGGTTTTTTTGGTGATCTGTTGGCAACATCCGCGCTGAGTCGTGGCGTAGCTGGCCTGATCATTGAAGGCGGGGTGCGAGATACCCGCGATTTAAAAAGCATGAACTTTCCAGTATGGGCGAAACATATTTTTTCCCAGGGCACTATCAAAGAGACACTGGGTTCAGTCAATGTGCCATTGGTCTGCGCCGATGAGCTTGTCTATCCTGGTGATGTCATTGTGGCCGATGACGATGGGGTTTGT
>JAHEHM010000034.1 GCA_024644585.1 Porticoccaceae bacterium
CTTCAGGCCATCGAAAAAGTTCTGCGTTACAATCGACAGGCCTTGGTACTTATTCCTGAAATCAGCCTTACCCCACAAACTGAAAAACGTTTTACTGACCGTTTTAATGCGCCAATAGTGACGCTTCACTCTGGTATGACTGATAAACAACGCTTAGAGGCATGGATAAAGGCCAAAACGGGTGAAGCGAAAATAGTTTTAGGTACAAGATCTGCTATTTTTACTGGCTTTGATGATCTTGGTCTTATCATTCTGGATGAAGAACATGATTTATCCTATAAGCAACAGGATGGCTTCAAATACTCCGCGCGAGATCTGGCAGTTATTCGCGCGCAACGGGAAAATATCCCAGTCATTCTTGGCTCAGCAACGCCATCACTAGAATCCTTAAATAACTGTATTGAAGGCCGCTATCAACATCTAACTCTTACCCAGCGAGCCAATAATGCCACAGCACCAAGCTGGCGAGTTATCGATCTAAAAACCGAAGCGGCCACCTGCGGTATTGCGCAATCAACCCTCGATGCCGTTCAGCAACGATTAGACGCTCAGCAACAGGTATTAGTATTTCTTAATCGCCGCGGCTACGCACCGGCTCTTGTCTGTCACAATTGTGGCTGGTCCGCTGACTGTCCAAAGTGCGACAGTAAACTAACCTTTCATCGTGCTCGTGGACGACTTATTTGTCATCATTGCGATTATCAACAAAGAAAACCCCACCATTGCCCAAGCTGTAATAGCACAGAAATCATGACCGCCGGTGAGGGCACGGAACAGAGTGAAGAGTTCTTGGCGAAACGTTTCCCCAATAATGAAGTGATTCGAATTGACCGTGATAGCACCCGCAGAAAAGGCGCGATGCAAGAATTTTTTGCCACTGCTGATAGCGGTAAGCCCTGTATTCTTGTAGGCACGCAAATGCTTGCCAAAGGGCACCATTTTGAAAATGTCACCCTCGTGGTTATTTTAGATGCCGATAGCGGACTTATGAGCGCAGACTTTCGCAGTCATGAACGCATTGGACAATTATTAGTTCAGGTAGCTGGAAGAAGTGGGCGCGGCAAACTCAAGGGTGAGGTTATTGTTCAAACCCATCAGCCTGAGCATCCAGTTCTAGACCAGTTGTTTAATCAGGGTTATAGACCCCTAGCTTTGCAGTTACTGCAGCAGCGCCAACAGGGTCTGCTACCGCCCTACAGACCACTAGCCGTTATTCGTGCTGAGTCCACCTACCCCAATCAAGCTATGGATTTGCTTAACTTGGCGCGAAAACTCTGTGACCAACAGCGGGGAATAGAGCCTGATATACAATGTCTAGGGCCATTACCTGCTCTAATGGAAAAGCGTGCAGGTCGCTTCCGCTTTATTTTACAGGTGACGGCCTCCCAGCGAGGACAGCTACAGAGATGTTTGAGCGCTGTTGCCACTCAGCTAGACAATGAAAAACTCGCCCAAAAAGTACGCTGGTCGATTGATGTAGACCCTCAAGAGCTATAATTATAAAAAAGTGTGACTTTGCTTTGCTTAACCTAGGTCTTTTCACCTACAATTCGGGATAACTTAAAGATTAGGCAGTCATGGCACAAAATTACTCAAAAAAATCCGCCTCTAAGCGCCAAGAAAAGCAACCTAAAAGTGCTTTTCCAGTTTTTGTGTCGGGATTTATTCTAGGGATTATTGCCTGCCAAGTACTGCCTTTCTTGCTAAAAGAAAGCGCCCAAAATGGGATATCTGGCGATCAAATAATTGATATCAAGACACCAGCTGTACCCGACTTCCAATTTCCAAATCTACTCAAAGGCATTGAAGAATCAGACGCAATCTATTTGATTCAGGTCAGTTCTTTTAAAAATGAAGCCGATGCTGAAAGCCTTAAAGTAAAATTGATGCTACTTAATTTTGAGGTGTTTACTGAGGTCTATGAGAAATCTACCGATGATATATGGCACCGAGTCGTCGTGGGGCCCTTTGCTAACAAACGAGAAAGTAGTCAGGCCAGAAGGAAGTTGACAGACAACAACTACGACTCACTTTTGTTAAAAATAGATAAAACCTAATATCTCATTAAAAATCTGTGTTCTTAGCTATCTGCAATCACACCGTTGCGCTTTAACTCGTCTATCTGATCCGCAGTCATACCCAAACTTTTAAGCACCTCATCCGTATGCGCGCCTAATTCAGGTCCGGCCCATTCGGTTGCCCCTGGGGTATCATCTAACTTGGGCAAAATCGCAGGAATTTTTAAGGGTTCACCATTAATCTCTACCTGCTCGAACATCCCCCGATTATTAAAATGCGGATCATTCATCATATCTTTAGCATCATAGACTGGGCCGCAGGGAACACGGTGCCGGTCTAAAACAGCTAGAGCTTGCTCAAGACTATGCTGACTGCACCATTCACTTAATACCAGATCGATTTTTGCCTCACAGAGCACTCTATCGGTATTAGTTGCCAGCGCAGGGTCATTGGCCATATCATCGCGACCCACTGCCGCCATTAAGCGGCGAAATATAGAATCACCGTTACCGCCAATTACTAAGAATTTATGGTCCTTACAGCGATAGGTATTGGTGGGCACAATCCCCGTCACCGTAGTACCCGATGGCTGTCTAACAATATCTGCGCCATGATATTCTGGAATCACCGCCTCCAGTAAATTAAACATAGACTCATACAAAGCAATATCCACCACCTGCCCCTGACCCTGTTTCTTGTCCCGTGCATGCAATGCCATCATAATGCCTATAACTGCATGCAACCCAGAAACACTGTCACCCAAGCTTAGATTAGGGCGAACAGGCACCTCATCGGGATAACCATTAAGGAATCTAAAACCACTGATAGCTTCACAGGCAGAGGCAAAACCGGGTTTATTGGCATAGGGTCCCGTTTGACCATAACCAGAAATTCGCGCATAAATTAATTTAGGGTTTTGCTTACGAAGGGTTTCAGGGTCTAAACCCCAATTTTCCATCACTCCCGGCCGGAAATTCTCAATCACAATATCTGCACTTAATAACAGCTCTTTAACCAGAGCTCGACCCTCTTCGGTTTTTAAGTTCACAGAAATACATTTCTTATTTCTCGCCAAACTCCGCCACCACAACGAGGTGCCATCTTTTACTTCGCGCCAATTGCGAATCGGATCACCCCCTGGGGGCTCTATTTTTATAACCTCAGCGCCAAAATAACCCAGCATGCAGCCTGCAAATGGACCCGCAAGCAACTGCCCTAATTCGATAACTCTTAAACCCTGAAGTGGTTTTTCCATGACGTAATTAATCCAACCATATGCTCAAAATAATAGTCTAACATCCCGTTCAAATTAACGGGAAATACCTTTACCATTAACAAGTAATGACCTTTGCAGCCAAGATATGCTAATTTAGGCTTTAATAGGCACAATTAACAGGCAATGAAAATAACAAAACCTGATAGCTAATCAATATGAAAAAGACAAAAAAATCCTTAAAAACAATTGAACAAACAGTGCGCAAATTAACCGTGCAACAGCTAATTATTTTGGTCTTTTTAGCCCTGATGGCCGTTAGCTATTGGTGGATTAAAGCCTATCAATCTTCAGATATTAGCTGGGACGACAGTCAAATAAAACTGCCTAATACTCAGTTATTACAGCGACACATAGATCAACAACTGAGTACGCAATCACAGATAGCCAATGCCCCAGGGACTAATTCAGAGCGCATCATTGACCTGCAGGCAATGCAAATCAAACTGACGGGGTTAACTAAAAATATTACCACCGAAAAATTGCCCAGCGCCCAAGAACTAGAGGATTTTTTCCAACAAAATAAACAACAGTATCGGGAGCAATCTTACTTTCAACTATCGCAAATCATTTTCACCCATGCCAAATATGGCGGACAGGCTAAGGATGTCGCAAGACAGGCTTTAAGCAACGAAGAGATTGATTTAGCGGCGAAGAGTGAGGCGATTAATCTTAATTCAGTTGAGATTGATGAGCGCTATGGCAGTGACTTTAGTCAGAAGCTTATTGATTTGTATGTCGATCAAAAGAATGACCCGACCTGCTGGGCGCAACCCATAACATCCAAGGTAGGCGCACATCTGATCTGTTTTAAGCAGGTTAAGCTGGGGGCTATTCCGTCAATCAGTTCAATTAGATCATTGCTAGTCAATGATTGGCGTTATGCCATAACCCAGCAATGACCCAGTTAAAGTCCCAAGGCCCTAGGCCATAAGATCCTTAAAAAATGCTCGCAATCCATCAGCACCAGATTGCTGCCATGTTTTAAGTGCCGCGGTACCGATAATAGCCATATCCGCATGACCGCGAAGAAAGTCCATATCCTGCTTATCACTGATACCAAAACCTACACCAATGGGCACATCAGTATGCTTGCGACAGCGCTCGATTAAGGCAACAACATCATCGCCCATATTGGTTTTCGAGCCAGTTACACCTTTTCTAGCAACGGCGTAAACCATGCCACGACTAGCAGCACCTAACTGCGCCAAGCGTTTATCACTAGAAGTAGGCGTCATCAAAATAACAGGCTCAATCTCTGCTTCAGCGGCAAGCTTATGAAGATTACCCGCTTCTTCAATGGGCAAATCTGGAAGGATAAAGCCCACACCACCGGCGGCTTTAAGACGTTGAATAAAAACATCCTCGCCCATCTTAAATGCAGTATTGTAGTAGCCCATCATCAGCACTTTAAACGGAAAACGCGCACTCACCTCAGCCATCAATTCAAAACATTGATCAACGGTAGTTCCCGATTTCAAAGACTGTTCATTGGCCTCAACAAATAGCGGGCCATCAGCACTGGGCTCAGAAAAAGGAAACTGCAGCTCAACAATATCCACACCTGCCTCAGCCATTATTTCCAATTCTTTTAGATTATCTTCAAAGGACGGATAACCGCATACAACATGCGCCATTACCAATAGATCTTTATCCTTTTTGCGCTCAGCGATAAACGATTGCAAACCCATTACTTTTTCTCCGCGCGATACTGGTCAGCCTTACCACCAATAAATGCTTTCCATTTAGCATCATCAAGCGCATCTGCAATAGTGAAAATATCCTTATCACCTCGGCCCGACATATTAACCAACACAATTTCATCTTTTTTCATAGTCGCCGCTTCTTTTAGAGCCACAACAAAACCATGGGTACTTTCAAGTGCTGGAATTAGCCCTTCAGAGCGCATAGTTAATTTTAGTGTTTCCTTAACCTCTGTATCTGTAGCCGCTTCAAAGCGCACTCTACCGGTATCATGCAAATGTGAGAAAATCGGGTTCACACCAATATAATCCAAACCCGCAGCAACCGAATGAGTTTCATTCATATTGCCTTCATCATTTTGCAAGAAATAGGTTTTGTAGCCCTGCGCAACACCCACTGAAGCATCGTCATAAGCCAAACGTGCGGAATGCATGTAAGAACCAACACCCTCACCGCCCGCTTCACAGCCTATAAGTTCGATATTAGGCTCATCAATAAAGCCTTGGAATAAGCCCATCGCATTTGAACCGCCACCCACACAGGCAAAGACTCTGTCAGGTAATCGACCTGCCTGTTTAATAATCTGCTCTCTAGCTTCGAGTCCAATAATTGACTGGAACCAACTCACCATCTCAGGGAATGGGTGAGGCCCACAGGCAGTACCCAAAATATAATGCGTATCCGCCATATTGGTTACCCAGTCGCGCATACATTCATTTACTGCATCTTTAAGTGTTTTCTGGCCATCCTCAACTGCAATCACTTCAGCACCCAGATTTTCCATCCAGAATACATTCGGGCGTTGACGTGCAACATCAACCGCGCCCATATAGATTTTACAATCAAAGCCAAATTTTGCCGCCATAGTCGCAGTAGCAAAACCATGTTGCCCCGCACCAGTTTCAGCAATCACGCGTTTCTTGCCCAGTCGTTGGGTCAACAGGCCTTGACCCATCACATTATTGACCTTGTGCGAACCCGTATGATTCAAATCATCGCGCTTCACATAGATCTGCGCACCACCCAGCTCACGGCTCAAGTTCTCAAGATGCGTTAAGGGCGTCGGACGACCCGAATAATTTTGCAGTAGCGCAACATATTCCTGCCAAAATTTTGGATCCGCTTTGCATTCACGAAAGCATTCAAGCAGCTCTTCGATAGTTGCGTGCAAAATTTCAGGAAGAAATACACCGCCGTATTCTCCATAGTAGCCCTCTCGGCCATCGGAGAAATCAAAAATATCCATGGAAATCCTCAGTAACTTACAGAAACAGCAACAGGCTACTTCTATACATTGAAAAATTATTGTACGGATATTTTATCCAGTTCGATTCAGTGACACAACATAACAAAGACTGTTAACCCGTACTTAGGCCAAATAATTGAAAAAAACTAACTAATGACCATTTTATACACAATGGTCAATATTTATTTTACCCCCCTATAAACACTGGGTTTGGGTATTTTATCCACATATTTTTCAACAGCTTACCAACCACATATTGGTATAATTTATCAAGAAAACACAATATATAGTGTAATAGTGCTTGCAAGACACAAAATGTTGGATACACTCTACTAACTAATAACAAGACTATTTAAACAAACAGCTAACAAAGTATTCAGCAACATCCACTTTCTAAGTGACCGCAAAAACTTTGCAGCAAAAATCGCGGAATACGCAAGACAAATAAAAAGGGTCAGTAATGAGCGCAACTAATTTAAAGACTGTTAAACCAAAAAAATCATTTGAAGATATTGAATTCCAAGAAGCCTCTCTAGATATCTGGGATAAAAAATACCGTCTTAAAGACAAACAGGATCAACCTGTTGATCAAGATATCCAAGCAACCTATGACAGAGTGGCCAAAGCCCTATCGGATGTTGAATCTAAAGCCAAACGTAAAAAATGGCATGAAAAATTCGTTTGGGCACTCCAGAATGGTGCAATCCCAGCAGGACGAATTATCTCCAATGCCGGCGCTCAGGCATACAAACCTGCCACATCTACTATCAACTGTACCGTATCGGGCATTGTTCCTGATTCCATGTCAGGCATCCTAGAACGTAATTTAGAGGCCGGTCTTACTCTAAAAGCAGGCTGTGGTATTGGTTATGAGTTTTCGACCCTACGTCCAAAAGGTGCCTACGTTTCAGGTGCTGGCGCCTATACATCAGGTCCGCTTTCGTTTATGGATATCTA
>JAHEHM010000043.1 GCA_024644585.1 Porticoccaceae bacterium
TATAGATAGCCGCCCCATTGTCAACAGTAAAAAGTGAAATAATTTATATTATTTTCTTACCAGGTTTTCGGTGGAAATTTTCCGCCTCAACCTCTCTGTTGGGAGCGCGCATTCTACAGACAGGCGCGCGACTGTCAACAATAATTTGTGATTATTTTGATTTATTTTACGGTTGGCTGTTTTTTAGGCATTAAAGCTCAAAAAGATGGTATTTTTTCTTGCCTATTTTCACTAAAAAGAATCGTCCATATAATGCATTGTCTGCACTAAATAGCTGTTCGGCGCTCATATTATCTTCACTGCCCTTGGCAATTCCGTTAATAAAGACAGAATTTCGGCCCAATGCATCCTTTACTTCACGCCCAGCTTTTACAATTCCGGCCTCAGTAAATAGTTGTGTTAATGGCGTTTGGGACAATTTTTCTCTTTCTAAGGTAGAAGAAGGAAGACCATCCTGGCACAGTTGCTCTAAATCATTTTCAGATAACTCAGCTGAATTTCCGCTAAATAAGGCATCGGTAATTCTTAGGGCTGCATCTAATCCTGATTTACCATGGACCAATTCCGTCACTTCTTGTGCCAATATTTTTTGCGCCTGAGGTCGCCCTTCAGCTTTCGCGTCCTCAGATTCAATTGTCTCTATTCTATCTATTGATAAAAAGGTGAAGTATTTTAAGAATTTATAAGCATCAGCATCCGCTACATTTAACCAGAACTGATAAAAACTATAGGGTGAGGTTTTTTTCGGATCTAACCAAACGGCTCCAGCCTCTGTTTTACCAAACTTTGTTCCATCAGATTTTGTAATTAATGGCACAGTGAGGCCAAAACATTGAGCCTGATTTTGGCGACGGGATAAATCGATACCACCGACAATATTTCCCCACTGATCACTACCGCCAATCTGCAGAGTGCAGTTGTGTCGACTATTCAATTCGGCAAAATCTAAACCTTGCAATAAAGAATAGGCGAACTCAGTAAAGGAAATACCTGAGCCTTCACGATCAATTCGCTGCTTTACTGACTCTTTGGCAATCATATTGTTCACTGAAAAGTGCTTGCCTACATCACGCAAGAAGTCGAGCGCAGTTAAATTTTCGGTCCAATCAAGGTTATTGACCACAATGGCTGAATTATCACCGCAATCAAAATCAATGAACTGGCTGACTTGGGATTTAATCCTGTCCGCCCAGCCGGCAATCACTTCTGGAGAATTGAGTTTGCGCTCATCTGCTTTAAAACTTGGATCGCCAATCATGCCTGTGGCACCACCAACTAACGCAATAGGCCTGTGTCCAGCTTGCTGTAAGCGCTTCAACACCAGCAGCGGAACCAAGTGGCCTAGGTGTAGGCTGTCTGCTGTGGGATCAAATCCGCAGTAGACTGTTCGCGACTGCTGTAAGTGTGCCTCTAACTCCTGATCACCAGAAATTTGCGCGATTAAATCGCGGGCTTGTAATGCTTCTAAGGGCTGTTGGTTTTTTTCGTTCATGAATCTTTATTCTAAGCTGGTAGTTATAACGTGCGATCACTGTACAGATTGAGCGCCCAATTTCAACAGTTTATGTTATTCGTTTGAGTTTAGGTAGTTAAGAGGTACATGCATTTTATTGTACCTAACGATTTATTCGGGCTAGAATCCTCGATCGTTCTTTCGTTGAGTTAATTAACATGCGCAGTTGGCAACAACAATATAGCTTTGTACGCCCATTGATCATCAAGTTGATGTCAAGGCGCTACCTTATGCTTATTGCGCTCTGCACTTTTATAGCTGCCATCGCATGCGACCCAAGGCCTGAGAGCTTTTCCAGTGAAAAGGCCATGCTTGAAACCTTAGATATTAAAAATCAAATTGGTACTGATACCTCTAACGAAAAGCCTGCCATTGATCTTATCTGGAAATCGCAAACAGTCTCTTCAGGGGATAATTTATCCATGCTTGCTCAGCGCGCCGGCATAAGTGCTCAAGAAGTTTATCTTATCTCTAGGTCTAAACAGGGCAAATCTTTACGCAATCTTTTCCCGGGTGAAATTATTCGCTTTGCTATTAATAGTACAAATGGTGACCTGATTGAAATGCAGTATGAAAAGTCTCCCCTTGAGATCTATCTATTTACTGCACAGGAAAAACGCTTTCTATCTAAAAAAGTTATTCGACAACCTGAAATCATAACCAGCTACAGAATGGGCCAAATTGATCAATCGCTTTACTTGGCGGGTAAAAAGGCCCAACTGCCCGATAAAACTGTGATGGAACTTGCCAACATCTTTGGCTGGGATATCGATTTTGTATTTGATATCAGAGAGGGCGATTCTTTTGCGCTACTTTTTGAGGAACACTATATTGATGGTAAGCACTTAGGCACAGGAAATATATTGGCGGCGTCCTTCACTAATCGCAACAAGACATATAATGCGGTGCGCTATAAAGATAGCAATGGGCAAACCAGCTACTACACCCCTGAGGGTTTAAGCATGCGCAAAGCCTTTCTTCGCACACCCTTGGATATTTTTCGCATCAGCTCTGGCTTTAATTTACGTCGCAAGCACCCTATCCATAAAAAAATTAAAGCCCATCGTGGCGTTGATTATGCTGCGCCAACAGGAACGCCGGTTTATGCCAGTGGCGATGGTCGCGTTCTAGAGGCCGGCTATAGCAGAGCCAATGGTAACTACATTTTTATTCAGCACGGTCAAACTTACACCACAAAATACTTGCACCTAAGCCGTAAAAGCGTTCGAACAGGACAAACCGTAAAACAGCGACAGGTCATTGGCAAGGTTGGTGCAACCGGCTATGCCACAGGTCCTCATTTACATTATGAGTTTCTGGTAAACGGCGTACACCGAAACCCAAGAACGGTATCTCTGCCAAAAGCCAATCCAATTCCAGATTCAGAAAAGGAGCGATTTTCTGCGACAGTGACCGCTCTTTTTGACCAATTAGCTGAAAATCAGCAAGCAGATAAACTGGCTATGCAATCTATGGATACCGAATGACTACGGATAATATTTTCATTGGCTTAATGTCTGGCACCAGCGTTGATGCTGTGGATGCCGTAGCGGTTAAAATAACTGAGCATGGATACAAAATAATAAGTACCCACAGTGAACTGATCTCCGCTGACTTAAGAGCGCAGATATTAGATCTCTGTGACCCACAAAAAGAGTCCATTCAGCTACTTGCAGAAACTGATCATCAACTGGGCAAACTATATGCTCATGCAACCCATCAACTGCTAGCAAAAGCTAATCTAAAGGCGGGAGATATCAGGGCTATTGGCTGTCATGGGCAAACCATTCGTCACAGCCCCCCCGGCGCTGAACAAATACCTTTTAGCCTGCAAATTGGCGATGCCAATGTAGTGGCTGCTGATACGAATATTACTGTGGTCGCTGATTTCAGGCGCAAAGATATAGCCCTAGGCGGGCAGGGCGCGCCATTGGCTCCAGGCTTTCACCAATTCGCCTTCACAGAGAATGAAATTAATCGCGCCATTGTTAATATTGGCGGCATCAGTAACATCAGCCTGCTAGAGGCTAGTGGCAGTTGCTTAGGATTTGATACAGGCCCGGGTAATGTATTGATGGATCTATGGAGTCAAATCCACCTGGGTACTCGTTATGATCACAATGGAAGCTGGGCGGCACAGGGAACGCCAATACCCAAATTATTAACACAGATGAAAGCTGATGGCTTTTTTGCCCTACCTGCGCCGAAGAGCACAGGCAGAGAATTATTTAATATTAATTGGTTAAATAATCAGCTTGCTGATTTCTCAGAGGCGGCGCCCCAAGATATTCAGGCTACCCTATTAAGCCTTACCGCCGAAACCATTAGCGAGTCCATTTTGGCTTTACCGCAGTCGATTGATGAGGTATTCATTTGCGGTGGCGGTGCGTTTAATGGCTGTTTAATGGATTCGTTGACTGCAAAGCTTACTCAGGTTGCCACTACTGATGCGTTGGGCATATCGCCTAGCTGGGTTGAGTGCTGTGCTTTTGCTTGGTTAGCAAAACAGCGAATGGCGTCTATGGCAGGTAACCTAACCTCGGTTACCGGAGCCACTCGACAGGCCGTGCTTGGCGCAGTTTACTTACCAGACTAAATCAAATAGTAAAAGAGGCACCACAACCACAGGTGGTGGTGGCATTTGGATTAGTAATAATAAACTTCGAGCCCATTAGGCTCTCTTCGTAGTCCACCGTCGAACCGGCTAGATACTGATAGCTTAGGGAATCGATTAAAACCGTGACACCATCTTTTAATACCGGTGTGTCATCCTCAGCCATACTATCTTCAAAAGAAAAGCCGTACTGAAAACCAGAACACCCACCCCCTGTCACATAAACTCGAAGCATAAGCTCCGGGTTTGATTCTTCATCTCTTAAACTCTGCACCTTGGCAACAGCGCCCGCCGTCACCTGAAGTACTGAGGGGGTAAATGTTTCAATTACTGACATACTTTAAACCTAACTTTAAATTGATCCGGCAACGACTACGGCCATTGCTTATCGAGGGTTTGCTGGCTATTACTACGAATATCTTTAATTTTTGCGTCTTCTTTAGCCGCCTGCGGCGCAATCTCTTTGGGCGCTGTTACCTGCTGACAAATACAGGAGCCAATCAACTGTGCGCCTGGCCGCATTTCCATATTGGTATAATGTACATTGCCATTTACCTTACAGCTAGCTTCTAGGACCAAGTGATCTAATGCGTAAATGTTGCCCTCAACCGCACCATTAACTTCGATAATGGCTGATTTAATATCGCCTTTAACCACTCCGCCACCCAATATACGCACACGCGCATCTTTTTGCTCGGATAGAACATTGCCAACCACTGTACCTAAAATTTCAAGGGTACCGCTAAAAGCAATATCACCTGTCAGCTCTGTACCCTCAGAAATCAACGTGGTCGTATCATTTGAGATGGTGGCTAGTCCTGCATTAATTTTCTTAAACAAAGTTTCCTACTCCTCTACTATCCATGGTAGTTTTTTATCAAACTGAGGTTTTTCTGTCCAAGGGTATCGCAATGTCACTCTTATCTGCTGCGGAGAAAAACCCTCGGGCAATGTCATAATGCCTCGATTGATGGAAAAGTACTTCATCTTTAATTGTATAGGCAAATCGTCAACTTCTGCATCTATTTCGTCCAATGACAGCGTAATTGGCACATCATCTTGGTTACCTATGACCCAGATGTTGGCATTTACCCGCAGATTTTTAGCCTCATGATTTTTTTGTTGCGCTACCCAATCGTATTGAAACTGACGATCACCTACCTGTTCAATATGTATGTCACCCACCTTGAGGCCGGTTGTTTTGGTATTATCCTGAAGCATTTCTCGGTAGAGTTTTAGCTCCTGCTCGCGGCGATAAATCTGCCTTTGCATGTCCAGCATTTGCTGACGAGTCTGCTCAAGCGCCGCCGCATCCACTTGAGCGGTTAACTGAAGGGTTGCCAGTGCGGTCTGTTTGAGCGCCAAACCCTGAGACAGCTCATCGATACCTGTCTCAAGCTCGCCTATGTAGGCCTGATTGTCAGAATAGGTTTTATTGCCATAAAAAAATCCCGCCAGTGCTACCGCATACAAAATTACCGCCACAGCAAGCGCCAACCAAACAATTTGGCTGGCTCTGTAATGTACGATCAGCGGAGAACGCAGGGGCATTAGGGCATTAGCGCAGGCATGGTTAAGCCTGCATCTTCGTCCAAACCAAACATAATGTTCATGCACTGCAGCGCCTGGCCCGAGGCTCCCTTGGTTAGGTTGTCTTCCACCACCAAGATCACAACTTTCTTACCATTTCCAGGTCTGTGAATGGCGATTCGACACTGGTTTGAACCACGTACTGTTCTGGTTTCAGGGTAACTATTAGGCTCGAGCACATCAACAAAGGGCTCGTTAGCGTAATGTGCCTCAAACAAACCCTGTACATCGGTGTCCTGCTGCTTAAGATCAACATATAAGGTGGTATGAATGCCTCTGATAATCGGTAGCAAATGTGGCACAAAGGTTAAACCCACGGGCTCACCGGCCATATCGGCAAGACCCTGTTCAATTTCAGGTTGATGTCTGTGTCCAGAAGCGCCATAGGCTTTAAAGTTGTCGCCGGCTTCAGACAATAAGGTGGCTACATTAGCCTGCTTACCTGCACCACTCACCCCTGAGGCTGAATTAGCGATAATATCGGAAACATCAATAGCGCCAGCCTCTAGCAGAGGCTTTAATCCCAACTGCACACTGGTTGGATAACAACCAGCGCAGGCTACTAAGTTGGCTTCAGCAATTCCATCACGATTAAATTCAGGAAGGCCGTAAACCGCTTGAGACACAAGTTGCGGCGCCGCATGTTTCTGGGCATACCATTTTTCCCAGATGTCGATATCCCTAATTCTAAAGTCTGCGGACAGGTCCACAACACGGATACCCGCTGCGAGAATCTCCGGCACTAAGTTTTGCGCTACACCATGAGGCGTTGCAAAAAATACCACATCACAATCCTGTAAGTTGGCAACCGTCGGCTCAGTAAAGGGCATATCAACAATGCCTCTTAAATTTGGAAATAGCGCAGACACGGGCTTGCCCTTCTCTGACCTTGAAGTAATCGCTACTAATTCTGTGCTTGGATGACTCGCTAGTAGACGCAACAATTCTACGCCTGTGTAGCCTGTTCCCCCTACAATTCCGACTTTTATCACCACAACCTCGCTTTTTTAAATTTCCAGTTTAATCCTAGATCTCTATAATAGCAGTAAACACTGTTAATCAAATAATAATCGCGATCATTAAATAGTAATATTTCAATAGCCAATGGAGGCTTAGATGTATCAATGGGTTTTAGCATTTCATTTAATGGCAGTAATCTGTTGGTTTGCTGCGCTTTTCTATTTGCCCAGACTTTTTGTATATCATGCCATGGCCGATGATCAACCCAGCATTGAGCGCTTTAAGTTAATGGAGCGAAAACTGTACCGCGG
>JAHEHM010000024.1 GCA_024644585.1 Porticoccaceae bacterium
GTAACCAAGAATAGTTCACATGTTAGAGATAACATTGACCTTAAGCGAGTGATGATTACGGTTTGGCTCTGTACCTTCCCAACCATGTTTTTTGGTATGTGGAACATAGGTTTCCAAGCCAACAGCATTATGGCTGATATGGGTATGGCCAGTCAGGAAGGCTTGCGTGGTCTGTTTATTGGCCTTCTAGCAGGTTATGACGCCAACAGCATCTGGGACAACATGATCCATGGTGCGGCTTACTTTATTCCTATTTATGCCACTACATTTATTGTGGGTGGTTTTTGGGAAGTCCTGTTTGCCAGTGTTCGCGGCCATGAAGTCAATGAGGGTTTCTTTGTAACTTCGGTGCTCTTTGCTCTTTGCTGTCCCCCAGACCTTCCCCTATGGATGGTTGCTGTAGGTATTAGCTTCGGTATTGTGATTGGTAAAGAAATCTTTGGCGGTACGGGTAAAAACTTCCTAAACCCTGCACTAACTGGCCGAGCATTCCTTTATTTCGCCTATCCTGCGTATATGAGTGGCGATATGGTTTGGACGGCTGTTGACGGTTATACCGGCGCAACTATGCTTTCTGTGGCTGCTACTGATGGTGTTAATGCACTTTCTCAGACGGCTACTTGGATGGAATCGTTTATCGGGACTATTCATGGGTCAATTGGTGAGACCTCAACACTGGCCATTTTGATGGGTGCGGTAGTGTTGATGACAATGAAGATAGCCTCATGGCGCATTATTTTGGGTGTGCTAGTTGGTTCGGCAGTTGTCTCATTATTGTTTAATAGCATCGAGTCAACTAACCCAATGTTTGCCTTGCCATTCTATTGGCACTGGGTAATTGGTGGCTTTGCCTTTGGTGCCATATTTATGGCAACTGACCCAGTATCTGCCTCAATGACAAATACGGGTAAATATTTGTACGGTCTTTTGATTGGTATAATGGTTATTCTAATCCGTGTGGTAAACCCAGCGTTCCCAGAGGGTATGATGTTGGCCATTCTGTTTGCCAACCTGTTTGCACCGTTGATTGATCATTATGTTGTTGAATCTAATATTAAGAGGAGACTAGCACGTGGCTAATGAATCTGTGACAAAAACATTCGTTGTTGCACTGACACTTTGTATTGTTTGTGCAGTGGTTGTATCCAGTGCGGCTGTTTCTTTACGTCCTGCCCAAGAAGCCAATAAACTTTTGGATCTTAAGACCAATATTTTGGCCTCTGCGGGTTTGTTAGAAGAGGGCGTTGATGTTGAGACCCAGTTTGAGAAGATCAGTGTAAAGCTGGTTGATATGGAAACTGGTCGATATACCACCGAAGTTGATGCTGATACCTATGATCAGAGAAAAGCCTCAGGTAACCCTAGCTTATCGGTGGCCTTAAGTGCCTCTGAAGATATCGCCAAAATTAAGCGCAGAGCAAATTTTGCCAAAGTCTATGTGGTTGAAAATGCACAGGGCTTAGAAAAAGTGATTCTACCTATCAAGGGTTATGGACTCTGGTCGACGCTGTATGGCTTTATTGCCCTTGAGTCTGATTTAAAGACTGTCGCTGGTATTGGTTTTTACGAGCACACCGAAACACCAGGTTTAGGTGGTGAGGTAGATAACCCAAAGTGGAAAGCTAGCTGGGTAGGTAAACGTGCCTATGACAGTGATGGTCTCGCCTTAGAAGTTATTAAAGGCAAAGTTGACCTAGCGCGTGCTGGTGCTGACTCACAAATTGATGGTCTTGCTGGTGCTACATTGACCACCAAGGGCGTGGATAATCTTGTGAAGTATTGGCTCGGTCAACAGGGCTTTAAACCCTTTATTGATAATTTAAAAACTGGGGAGGCGTAAACGATGTCTAAAACTAAAGATATCTTGCTTGATCCAATAGCCAGCAATAACCCGATTGCACTGCAAATCTTGGGTATCTGTTCTGCGCTTGCGGTAACCACAAGCATGAAAGTGGCTTTTGTTATGTGCTTGGCACTAACCATTGTATCGGCCTTTTCAAACCTTTTTGTTTCTTTGATTCGTCACCATATTCCAAACAGTATTCGTATTATTGTACAGATGACGATTATCGCATCCTTGGTAATTATGGTTGATCAGGTACTTAAAGCGGTTGCCTATGATATTAGTAAACAGCTTTCAGTATTTGTTGGCTTAATTATCACCAACTGTATTGTTATGGGGCGCTGTGAAGCCTTCGCCATGAAAAACCCACCATTGCCTAGCTTTTATGATGGTATAGGTAATGGCATTGGCTATAGCGTTATCCTAATGTTGCTGGCCTTTATTCGT
Source organism: Porticoccaceae bacterium (assembly GCA_024644585.1). Taxonomy (GTDB): domain Bacteria; phylum Pseudomonadota; class Gammaproteobacteria; order Pseudomonadales; family Porticoccaceae; genus HTCC2207. The sequence continues at coordinate 2,291 of JAHEHM010000024.1, forward strand.
GAACTACTAGGTGCTGGAAAAATTTGGGGCTTTCAGGTATTACCTGTGAGTACCGAAGGCGGCTGGTACATTGCAAACGGTATGATGCTTATGCCGCCAAGTGCATTCTTTTTAATCGGTTTATTTATTTGGGCACTGCGTGCTTGGAAAACTGAACAGGTTGAACAGCCAGACTTTAAGATTACTGCTAACAGCCGTCAGAGTGAGGTTGCCTAATGGAACATTATTTAAGCTTACTAGTACGATCAATTTTTATTGATAATATTGCGCTAAGTCTTTTCTTGGGCATGTGTACCTTTATTGCAGTATCCAAAAAGGTCAATGCAGCTATTGGTCTTGGTATTGCAGTGATTGTGGTACAAACCATTACCGTACCCGTAAACTATTTGTTGCTGAACTATTTGCTTGCAGATGGCGCCCTAGCTTGGGCTGGTATGCCAGATGTTAACCTTAGTTTCTTAGTTTATTTGTGCTTTATCGGTGTAATTGCCGCATTGGTTCAAATACTTGAGATGGTACTCGATAAATACGTTCCTGCACTCTACAGTGCGCTGGGTGTTTTCTTGCCATTGATTACCGTGAACTGTGCAATTCTTGGTGGTTCTTTGCTCATGGCTGAGCGTGGCTATAACTTCACTGAAAGTGTTGTTTATGGTATCGGTTCAGGTACATCTTGGGCGCTTGCGATTGCAGTACTTGCAGGTATCAGAGAAAAGCTGAAGTACAGCGATATTCCTGAAGGTCTTCAGGGATTAGGTATTGTGTTTATCACTGTAGGTTTGATTTCCTTGGGCTTTATGTCGTTTGGCGGCATAGACCTTTAACAGCGGAGAAGTAAAGTAATATGACGACTGAAATTATTCTAGGCGTTGCCATGTTCACAGCTGTGATACTGGCGCTTGTAGCCTTTATTCTTGCCGCGCGAAGCAAGCTTGTAGCTTCTGGCGATGTCAATATTGAAATTAATGGCGAAAAAACCATTACTGTACCTGCCGGCGACAAGCTGCTACAGACGTTATCCAATGCTGGGCTATTTTTGCCTTCAGCCTGTGGTGGTGGCGGTAGCTGTGCCCAATGTAAATGTGTGGTATCAGATGGTGGCGGTTCACTGTTGCCAACCGAAGAAGCTCACTTTACTCGCAGAGAAGCCAATGAAGGTTGGAGACTTTCCTGTCAGGCACCGGTTAAGCAGGATATGAAAGTTGAAGTACCTGAAGAGGTGTTTGGTGTTAAGCGCTGGGAATGTACTGTTGAGTCGAATCCTAACGTAGCAACCTTTATTAAAGAGCTAACCCTACGTCTTCCAGAAGGTGAGTCAGTTGATTTTAAAGCCGGTGGCTATGTTCAGTTGGAATGCCCACCCCATGTGGTTAATTACTCTGAATTCGACGTTGAAGAGCAATACAAAGGTGATTGGGAGCGTTTCGGATTATTTAATTTCAAATCAGAGGTCACAGAGCCTTTAATTAGAGCCTATTCTATGGCCAACTACCCCGAGGAGAAGGGTGTAGTTAAGTTTAATATTCGTATCGCTAGCCCACCTCCGGGTTCAACCGATATTCCACCGGGCAAGATGTCTTCTTATGTTTTCAATTTGAAGCCTGGTGACAAATTATCCGTCTATGGTCCCTTTGGTGAGTTTTTCGCAAAAGAAACCAAAGCTGAAATGGTATTTATTGGTGGTGGTGCAGGTATGGCACCAATGCGCTCGCATATTTTCGATCAGCTAAAACGTATCAATTCCGATCGTAAAATTAGTTTTTGGTATGGCGCTCGCTCATTAAAAGAATGCTTTTATGATGACGAGTATGACAAGTTAGCCGCTGAAAATGATAATTTTGATTGGCACCTTGCACTTTCAGATCCTCAGCCAGAAGATAATTGGAACGGCCTTACTGGCTTTATCCACAATGTTTTATTTGAGCAATATCTCAGAGACCACGAGGCACCTGAGGATTGCGAATTTTACATGTGTGGTCCCCCAATGATGAACGCTGCCGTAATTAAGATGTTGGAAGATCTCGGTGTTGAGCCAGAAAACATCATGCTTGATGACTTTGGTGGCTAGATACGTCAAATTGAGTTGCCCAGGGCAAACTACGCTGTTTGCCTTATGGCGCTCATTCACAATCTTAGTTAGTCTATTCCTTATAGGCTGCAGCAATAAACCTGAAATTATTGAAATTTCAGGTTCCAAAATGGGCACCAGCTACCATATAACGGTGGTTGCAGACCAATTGCCACCCGATGATTTGGCACAACAAATTGATCAACTGCTTTCGGTGGTCGACAACTCTATGTCGACCTACAAAGAGAATTCTGAAATCAGTCAATTTAATCGATTGCCTGCAGGTGGGTCTTTGGAGATTTCCAGTGAATTCGCTGATGTTATTCGTATCAGTCAGAAAGTATGGACGCTGAGTGAAGGTGCTTTTGATCCAACCATTGGCCCGTTAGTCGACTTATGGGGCTTTGGTGCGGCTGATTCTGAGCAGTCAGTGCCCTCAGTGCAATCTATTGATGACGCCTTGGTCAATGTTGGTTTTGAATCCGTTGTACTAGAGGATTCAACTCTTACCAAACAAAAGGCATTGGCCTTAGACCTATCGGCAGTGGCTAAGGGCTATGGGGTTGATTTGGTGGCTGATCACCTTGAAATGTTAGCACTCCCTGACTACCTAGTTGAAATAGGTGGTGAGATTAGAGTGAGTGGTTTTAATGCTGAAGGTGTTGCTTGGAAAATTGCTTTGGAACAGCCCCAGTTGTTTGCGGCAGTGGATAGGGTGGTAGATTTAACCGATATTGCGGTTGCTACCTCCGGTGATTATCGAAATTATTTTGAAAAAGAGGGTCAGCGTTATTCCCATACCATTGATCCACGTTCAGGCCGACCTATTAAGCATAGCCTGGCTTCAGTAACGGTAATTACTGAATCCTGTGCAGAAGCTGATGCATGGGCAACAGCGTTTTCTGTGATGGGCGCTTCGCAAAGTAAAGATATAGCCAATCAATTAGGTATCGCTACCTACATGTTGGTCAGGCAGGATGATGATTTTGTCGCTATTACTAGCGATAACTTCGCATCCTTTATAAACTAGTTTTATTCATTAATTTTACAGGTTAATCAGTGGCAGAAATTTTATTCGCAGTTTTAGCATTTATTCTCCTGATTTCAGCCATGGCTGTGGGTGTTCTGATGGGTAAAAAACCTATTGCAGGATCCTGTGGTGGTGTAGCTGCCGCCCTAGGTGAAAAGGACTATACCTGCGAAATATGCGGTGATGACCCCAATAAATGTGATGAGATTTCATCTCAAGCCAATGACCCTATGTATACCGATGCTACCCAGCCAAAGGATAAAATGTAAGCATGGCAGATTTCTCCTACGACCTCGTTGTTATCGGTAGTGGTCCAGCAGGAGAGGGCGCTGCGATGAATGCAGTCAAACAGGGTTGGCGAGTTGCAGTTATTGATGATCGCGCTCAGCCCGGTGGAGGCTGTACCCACCTTGGAACCATACCCTCAAAAGCCCTAAGGCATTCTGTTCGTCGAATGGTTCAATATAACACCATGCCGATGTTTCGATCGGTTGGCGATCCGCGTTGGTTTTCATTTCCTGAGGTCATGCGAGCAGCAGAAGACGTTATTACTAAACAGGTTGAAGGCAGAACCAAAGGCTATGCGCGTAATCGAGTTAAAATTCATGTGGGTCGCGCTGAATTTATAAACCCCCATGAAGTTTCAGTCTCAGACCCCTCAGGAAATCCACTAACTATTAAGGCTAGTCACTTTCTGATTGCAACAGGCTCAAGGCCCTATCGTCCAGAGGATATTGATTTTGAACATCCACTGGTTTTTGATAGCGACACAATTCTTTCGTTGGATCATTCGCCCTTAAACGTCATTATCTATGGTGCTGGGGTTATTGGCTGTGAATATGCCTCAATATTTGCCGGTTTAGATGCCCGTGTTGATTTAGTCAATACTCGCGAATGGCTAATGAGTTTCCTTGACGATGAAATTTCAGATGCGCTTAGCTATCACCTGCGAGACCTGAGTGTCAGTGTGCGTCATAACGAAGAGTATGAGCGGGTTGAAACCACAGAAAGTGGTGTCACTCTGGTCTTGAAGTCAGGCAAGCGTATTCATGGTGATGCATTGCTTTGGTCCAATGGAAGAACCGGTAATACTCAAAATCTAGGGTTAGAAAAAGTCGGTCTTGAAGCAGATATGCGCGGTCAGATAAAAGTTAATAGCGACTATCAAACTGCCGTGCCGCATATCTATGCAGCTGGAGATGTGATTGGTTGGCCAGCATTAGCTGGTGCAGCCTATGATCAGGGGCGTTTTGCCGCTTCACATATGTGTGATACGCCCGATAAATATCGGGTTGAAGACGTAGCTACGGGGATTTGGACGATTCCAGAGATTAGCTATGTGGGTAAAAACGAAGCCGAATTGACCGAGCAAAAAATCCCCTATGAAATTGGCCGCGCCTATTTTAAAGATTTAGCACGGGCGCATA
>JAHEHM010000027.1 GCA_024644585.1 Porticoccaceae bacterium
TCAGCCACTCGGCCACTTCACCGTATTACTTGAATATCTTAACTAAACTGCCTTTGGAAAGCAGATAACTAAACACAAAAGTCCAAGCTTTTAAAACTTGAAATAAGTTACTTTAGTCACTTTTTGTAGTTAATCTGAATTTAAACGGAAGACCGCGCAACCCAGCCGCGGCATGATATCACATCGACAAAAAAATCAAAGACTATTCGTCATCTGAATTAGATGAGTCGTTATTATCACCTTCATTTTGAATACGTTGATAGATTTCTTCTCTGTGAACAGCGACTTCTTTAGGAGCGTCAACACCGAGTCTAACCTGGTTCCCTCTCACGCCTAAAACAGTAACGTTTACATCGTCACCTATAACGAGAGTTTCACCGACTCTTCTTGTAAGTATTAACATATTTAGCTCCTAAATTCCCTATTCGACGTTTACGTCAATTTTTAATCATTAGTGTGTCAGTATAGACATCCATTTGACGGTTTAATTGTAGCACCTAGATTTAATACGGCGCTAACTTTTTTTTGTATCTCAGTCCAATTAAACTCTATATAAATTATGTACTTGCGTGCAAATCAAAACCTTTATGAAGCGCGCGCACAGCTAATTCTAAATATCGCTCTTCAACCACTACGGCGATTTTAATTTCTGAGGTTGTAATCAGCTGAATATTAATCCCCTCTGCAGAGAGAATTTCAAACATTTTTGCAGCCACACCTGCGTGCGATCTCATTCCCACACCCACAATTGAAACCTTGGCAATCGCGTCATCAGTTTCCACTTCTTCAGCCCCTAGATCGTCTGCAATTTGCAGTAGCAATTTGTGCGCAGCGTCAAGGTCATTGCGGTGAACTGTAAAAGTTATTGTAGCAGAATTATCTTTAGCAACATTTTGCACAATAACGTCGATTTCAATATTTGCATCACTAATAGCGCCCAGTACCTTGTATGCCACACCTGGCTGATCGGGTATTCCACGAATTGTTAGCTTTGCTTCATCGCGATTAAAGGCGATGCCTGATACAACTGCTTTTTCCATTAGATCGTCTTCCTCTAGTGAAATTAATGTGCCTGGACCCTCTGCAAAGCTCGACTTTACTCGGAGGGGTACCTTGTATTTTCCTGCAAACTCGACTGAACGAATCTGTAAAACCTTTGATCCCTGACTGGCCATTTCAAGCATTTCCTCGAATGTAATCTTTTCGAGTCGACGGGCGTCACTGACAACACGAGGATCAGTGGTGTAAACACCATCTACATCGGTGTATATCTGACATTCGTCTGCTTTTAGCGCTGCGGCCAAGGCTACTGCTGTGGTATCGGAACCGCCGCGACCTAACGTGGTGATATTTCCCTGCTCATCTGTACCCTGAAAGCCGGCAACCACTACAACTGAACCCGCGTCCAGATCAGCATGCATCTTATGACTATCGATTTCTTTAATTCTAGCCTTACCATGGGCACTATCGGTCATAATTCTGACCTGACCACCGGTATAGGATTTAGCAGCAACACCTATCTTATTAAGTGCCATACAGAGCAGTGCAATGGTTACCTGTTCGCCAGTACTAACCAATACATCCATTTCTCTTGCTGGGGGCTGGTCATCAATTTCTTTGGCGAGACCAATCAAACGATTGGTTTCACCACTCATTGCAGACAGGGCTACAACCACCTGATCGCCTGCTTTGTGAGATTCCGCTACCCGAGCAGCCACCGCTTGGATACGTTCTATCGTACCCACTGATGTGCCGCCATATTTGTGAACAATTAAACTCATAGTGTCGCGCTACCTTTGAAGGGCGCAAATTAAACAGTAATTTGCCAGTAATGTTAAGGAATTTTTAGTTTTCTGTGAGGTTGTCTTCAACCCAGCCTGCTACAGATTCGAGTGCCTGAGGAAGATTCTCCAGCTCTGATGCCGCACCCATTGCCATATCGGGCCTACCGCCACCCTTGCCTCCAAGCTGCGATGCCACAAGTTTCATGAGGTCTCCCGCTTTGAGTGATGAGGTGAGGTTATTGGTGACACCAGCTACCAATGAGGCTTTTTCACCCTCTTTAGCCACTAAGAAGAACACACCTTTGTCGATTTTTGATCGCACCTGATCGGCAATAGTTTTTAGACTCTTAGCATCGGCACCTTCAACAAGGGTTGAAAGTACTTTTATGCCTTTTATATCCACTGCTGCGGACATAATATCCGAACCTGAAGCGTTGGCTAATTTTTGCTTTAGCTGATCCAGTTCTTTTTGTAGGCGACGGTTATCATCAACCACCTGACGTACTTTCTCAATGACCTTATTTTTAGCTACGCGGGCAATAGCGGCAACTTCTTCTAGCGTATCTTGAGTTTGCTCACAATTGGCTAGCGCTGAGGCTCCAGTTACTGCTTCAATTCGGCGAACACCTGAGGCTACACTGCTTTCTGAGGTGATTTTAATGAGTCCAATATCACCTGTACGCTGTGCGTGAGTTCCGCCACAAAGTTCGACTGAAAAGTCCCCGCCCATACTGAGAACACGAACTTCGTCATCATATTTTTCACCAAACAATGCCATGGCACCTTCTTCTTTAGCATCATCCATGGACATTAACTGAGTGGTAATTTCTGTATTACGCATAATTTCAGAATTGACCATTTGCTCAACTTTTCTAAGCTCTTCTGCACTAACCGCCTGAGTATGAGAGAAATCAAAACGTAACTTTTCACTGTCGACTAGAGAGCCTTTTTGAACCACATGTTCACCGAGCACCTGTCGCAGTGCTTCATGAGCAAGGTGGGTCGCTGAGTGATTCAGAGCGATGGCTTGGCGCAATCCTTTATCGACCTGTGAAGTGACGGAGGATCCAGATTCAATAGTACCTGATAGAACGCGTCCGATATGCAGGCTATGCTCTCCAGATTTTCGACAATCCAGTATTTCTATTTTGGCGGTTTCAGTTATTAGGTAACCGCTATCACCTACCTGACCACCTGATTCTGCGTAAAAGGCTGTATTGTCTAGTATGACAACAACCTCTGTTCCCTCTGATGCGGATTCAACAGGCTGTCCATCAGCATAGAGACCGATAATCTTTCCCTGATCTTCAAGGGTTTCATAGCCAGTGAACTGCGTACTGCCTTCTAGGCGAATACTGTCGGTGTAATCTATATCGAACTGGCTTGCTGAGCGCGCTCTTTCTCTTTGCTTGTTCATGCATAGCTCATAGCCATCTAAATCAAGGGTATAGCCTCGCTCACGGGCAATATCATTGGTTAAATCTGTTGGGAAACCATAGGTGTCATAAAGTGAGAATATAAGTTCACCAGAAAGCACATCACCTTTTAGTTCACTTAAGGCGGCATCAAGAACGCCCATGCCTTTATCAAGGGTTCGAGCAAACTGCTCTTCTTCTGCTTTAATAATCTTGGTAATCAGCTCGCCCTTTTGGTTTAACTCGGGATAGGCTTCACCCATGACTTCGGCTAATGGAGTCACTAATTTATGGAAAAACACGCCTTTTGCGCCGAGTTTGTGACCATGTCTTAGGGCGCGACGAATAATGCGGCGCAGTACATAACCACGACCTTCATTTGATGGCTGAACACCATCTGAAACTAGGAATGCACAGGAGCGAATATGGTCAGCCAGCACCTTGAGTGAGGCATTATCTGGGTCCTTGCATTGGGTAATCTTGATAGCAGCTTTTATGAGGTGCTGAAATAAATCGATATCATAATTATTATGCACGCCCTGCATTACTGCGGCTACGCGTTCCAAACCCATACCTGTATCAATGGAGGGCTTTGGCAACTCTGTCATCTCACCTGAGCTATCTCGCTCATATTGCATAAATACTAGGTTCCAGATTTCGATGTAACGATCTAGATCGTCATTTTCGCTACCTGGAGGACCACCGGCAATATGCTCACCATGATCCCAAAATATTTCGGTACTTGGCCCACAGGGTCCGGTATCGCCCATTTGCCAGAAGTTATCTTCATCTAATCTTGATAGACGGGCCGGATCTACACCAATCTCATTAACCCAAATATCAGCTGCTTCATCGTCACTGGTATGGACAGTTACCCATAAACGCTCTTTGGGAAGTTTTAGCTCTACCGTTAAAAATTCCCAAGCAAATTTAATCGCATCCTGTTTGAAGTAATCGCCAAAGCTAAAATTACCTAACATTTCAAAAAAAGTGTGATGTCTTGCCGTATAACCGACATTTTCTAGATCATTATGTTTACCGCCCGCTCTAACACAGCGCTGTGAGGAGGTAGCCCGCACATAGTCACGTTTTTCAGCACCCAAAAATACATCTTTAAACTGCACCATGCCGGCATTAGTAAACAGTAAGGTAGGATCATTTCCCGGCACCAGACTACTGCTGGCAACCTTACTATGCTGCTTTGAGGCAAAGTAGTTTAGGAATGCATCTCTAATTTCGGCACTTTTCATATTTAATTCCGATGGCTCAACTTTATTATATTAAAGGTTATAAGGGTTAAAGGTTTTGCTCTGAAAATGATTGCTCTGGGTTTTTGTTGGCCAATATATGTAAATGCAGATGAGGGACTGTTTGTCCTGCACCCTCACCATTATTGACAACCAACCTAAAGGCCTCACTGACACCCGCCATTCTAGCAACTTCACCTGCGACCCACATTAGATGTCCTAGCAGTGTACGATCACTGTGCTTAGCATCAGATAATTTAGGGAGTGGCAGTCGAGGGATAACTAACATATGAACAGGCGCCTGCGGTGATATATCGTTGATGACAATACATTGGTCGTCTTCATACAAAATATCGGCCGGCAATTCCCTGTTTATTATTTGGGTAAAGAGGCTGTTATCACTCATTTTTCTTTCCAATTATTTTCTATTTTAAGCTGCGAGACTGATGGCTCTAGCTGCCTTTTTATTTGAGTTTTTCGTCCGCATCAAGCTGTCTAGCCTGCGCTTCTAACATCACTGGAATTCCGTCACGAATCGGATAGGCAAGCCCACTGGCACGACAGACTAATTCGTTAGTCGATGCATCAAATTCGAGCGGTGCCTTCGTTACCGGACAGACCAAGATACTGAGTAATTTCTTATCCACAAAAATAATCCCAAAAAAACGATCGCTAGTTTACGCAAAATCACATAAAACTGCCATTCCCATATGACAGATAGATTTCAACTACTTACTCTGAGAGGGTAAGACCTTTAAAACCAAATCAGGATCAATCCTTTGATCGAGCCAATTCATACGCCAATCTAGATGCGGCCCCGTGGCGCGACCTGTGGCACCAATCTTGGCAATTTCCATTCCCAAGGTAACCTGTTGATCAGGTTTAACTAAAATTTCACTGAGATGAAGAAAGGTCGAACTTAGCCCATGGCCATGATCAATAATTAATGTACCGCCAGAATAGAAAAGATCATTGTGCGCAAAGGTAACCACACCATCCGCTGGCGCTATCACTGGAGTCCCAGTGGGTGCCGCATAATCGATGCCATAATGGGGACTTTTGGGTACACCATTATAGAATCGTTGACTGCCGTAGACGCCAGTAATTGGTCCATTAGCGGGTTTAACAAACCCCTTCAAAAAGTCCTGTTTGTTACTGACTAGCTTTCTCGCCTCCCTTACCATAGAAGCATCTTGCTTTATTCGCTGTAAATCTGAGGCTGGTGGCGTCACTGTTTTAGCCGGTACGCCTTCAATTTTTTGTATGTTGTATTGTCGCGGCGAAATTTCAAGGGTAATGGTTTCAGGGTCTTGGTCTTGGCTATTAATAGTAATATTGGTTGCAGCGGGCGCATTTCGACCCAGCCCCAATAAGAATTGATTATTTGTGGTGAGTTTAATCGACTTGCCTTGATAACTGACAGTCTGCCCCTCTTGCACCTGCCCTATCAACAGGCCACCCTGTATAAACTCACCTTCAAAGCTAATGGCATGGAGCTCGGCTGCAAAAAATAAGGCGAAAGGAAGAATTAAAATGATGCGCTTTGAGAGATTACCTATGGATTTCATCGCCGTCTTGCTTCCCTGTGTGTAAGTAGGGATTTAGATTAGCTTAAATTGAAAAAAAGGCAATGCTAATCAATAAATTGATTATTGCATTAGGGCATAATTTATTTGATCAAAATTATAGCCACGATATTGCAAAAATCGCATTCTCTTGGCTTTTTCTTTGGCATCTACAGGCTGGGACTGGCCAAATTTATTGGTGGCTGTTTGAAGGGCTAATTCATACCAATCAACCTCTGCCTCTGCTAACAGCTGGCTAACTAATGCAATATTGGCACCTCGTTGCTTCAATTCAAGACGAATTCGGGTTTCACCTTGCCCTCGTGAAATTCTTGAGCGAATAAAAGCTTCAATGAATCGGTGATCAGATTGAAGGTTATCTTCAACTAGGCGCTTAAGAACCTCGGGGATAAAAGATGAATTATCAAATTTCTTTGCTAACTTTTCGGCTAATTGGTTCTGCAGATATTCACGACCCGCCAACATTCCCATTGCGGCAATGCGGATTTTACTCGGTGTTATTTCATTTAGTTGCTGTTCCGTCATAGGTCGCGCTCATGCACCCTGTGGTTAGCAATC
>JAHEHM010000004.1:0-22609 GCA_024644585.1 Porticoccaceae bacterium
TTGCTGTAACCGCCGCTGAAGGCTACGGTGAAGTTCAAAAAGAACTTATTCAAGAAGTGCCGCGCGAAGCTTTTCAAGGTATCGACACCATTGAGCCGGGCATGCAATTTGAAGCACAAACAGGCCAAGGCGGCTCAGTACCTGTTACTGTTATTGCCGTTACTGAAGAGATCGTCACTGTCGATGGCAACCACCCATTAGCGGGTAAAAACCTAAACTTTGATGTGACCATCACAGAAGTTCGCGAAGCTTCTGAAGAAGAACTGGCCAATGGACATACACATGGCGCTGATGGCGAAGAGCAATAAGCTAGCACTGTCATAAAACTGTCATCTTTTGCGATTATTTTAGCTTTTTAATTAGCCTAAGCACTCAATATGTCTATAAAAGTTGGAATCAATGGGTTCGGCCGCATGGGTCGGCTCGCACTTCGAGAATCTTGGGGATGTGCCGATTTTGAAATTGTGCACATCAATGAGATGGCGGGTGATGTTCAAAGTGCAGCACATTTGTTGCGCTTTGATTCTGTGCATGGCCAATGGGATAAGGATGTATCTATAAAAGATGACGTTCTTGTGATCGATGGTCAGCAAATTAGTTATTCCCAAAATGAAGCTATAGCAGATACCCACTGGCAAAAGGCCAATGTTGATTTAATTCTCGACTGTACCGGTGCCTTTAAAAGTCCAGAGGCACTTCAGCCCTATTTCGACCAGGCTGTAACCAAAGTGGTGGTTTCCGCGCCTATTAAAGGCTTTTCTCGCGATCAGGTACTCAACGTTGTTGTGGGTGTAAACGACCATGAATATGTGGGCCAAGATATAGTCACCGCGGCCTCATGCACCACCAACTGCATCGCGCCCGTGGTGGACGTTATTCATCAATGCTTTGGCATTTCCCATGGCTCGATGACCACTATTCATGATATGACCAATACCCAAAGTGTCATTGATCAATATCATAAAGACCTGCGCCGAGCGCGGGCTAGTAGTATGTCGCTAATTCCAACCAGCACTGGCTCTGCCACTGCAATTACTGAAATTTTTCCTGAGCTAAAAGGAAAAATAAATGGTATCGCGGTTCGCGTGCCATTAGCCAATGCCTCATTAACTGACTGTGTGTTTGAAGTTGAAAAGTCGACCACCGCTGAAGATGTTAATGCTGCCCTTAAAACCGCGGCTATGGGTCGCCTGCAGGGTATTTTGGGCTACGAGGAATTACCTTTGGTATCGGTAGACTACACCAACGATATTCGGTCTGGCATTATCGATGCCCCTTCAACCATGGTCGTCAATGGCACCCAGGTGAAGCTGTTAGTTTGGTATGACAATGAAATTGGTTATGTCAATCGTATGATGGAACTGGTGTCTAAAGTCTGTCACTCTATGTAGTCATGACAACAGCAACAGCTAATCAACAATATTTCACCATTACCCTAAGTTACTGGGCATTTACCCTGACTGATGGCGCATTACGCATGCTGGTGCTGCTGTTCTTTCATGGCTTAGGCTATTCGCCCTTAGAGCTTGCTAGCCTGTTTATTCTGTATGAATTTTTTGGCATTCTAACCAACCTCTATGGTGGGTGGTTGGCTACAAGAATCGGGCTTACCACTTCATTGCATATAGGCATTAGCCTACAAATTCTTGCATTGGGGATGCTCTGTGTTTCACCCTCAATGCTCAACGTCGTTTATGTCATGGCCGCTCAAGCCCTATCAGGCGTAGCCAAAGACCTTAATAAGATGAGCGCCAAAAGCAGTATTAAACTGTTGGTCAATGATAACCAGCAGACGCTGCTTTTTCGTTGGATTGCGCTACTCACAGGCTCCAAAAACACCATCAAAGGTCTAGGTTTCTTCTTGGGTGGACTACTGATGGCAACCCTTGATTTTCGCAATAGTCTTGTGGCACTGATGATATTTTTAAGCCTAACTCTGGTGCTTAGCTGGCTCTTTCTTGAACCGCAAAAAACCACATATAAGCCAAAATTCCGTGAAACTCTCTCCAAAAGCAGAAATATCAACTATTTATCTGCCGCGCGCTTTTTTCTGTTTGGTTCCAGAGATATCTGGTTTGTGATTGCGCTTCCGGTATTTCTTCAGTCTCAACTGCAATGGGAATATCTTCAGGTTGGTAGCTTTATGGCCGGTTGGATTATTTTTTATGGCGTTGTGCAGGCCGCAGCACCAATTATTACGCGCAATAAACAGCAAAACCCACCCAATGGAGCAACACTCACTCGCTGGGCATGGCTATTAGCGATAGTACCGGCAATAATCGCTTCTGGTCTTTGGTTAGAATGGGATGCAACGCTTACATTAATCATTGGCTTATTGGTTTACGGCGCAATTTTTGCCATTAACTCTAGCGTGCATTCCTATTTAATCGTCGATTATGCTGAGCGCGACTCCGTCAGTGCCGATGTTGGCTTTTACTATATGGCTAACGCCGCCGGTAGACTGGTAGGCACCTTATTTTCAGGGCTTATTTATCAGCAATATGGCCTCAGTGCCTGCTTAATAGCATCGATGCTTATGGTTGTGAGTAGCTGTCTTTTGACCCGGCAATTAAAGGGTTAATTTCTGCACGCCTATCCATAACCATCAATCTCTGTTACATTTCGATTTTTAAACCCAATCAACTATTTGGCGATACTCTATGAGCAATGAAGAAAGTAATGCAATGAGCCCTAATGAACTTTTTAGGGAAGAAAACTACACTGACCAAAAAACTGGTGCTATCCGCAAACTAACGCCAGTGCTAGCTGATGGTTCAGACGATCCAGACCGTGAGATTGCATTTTTTGGTTCCGCTCAGGTAATGACTCCAATGGGCGCTATCCCCTTAAACTTTGCATTAGATGGTGCAACGGTTGGCGAAGCAGCTGAAGATTTTGCCGGAAAAGCTGCCATTGCGGTTGAAGAAGCAGGCAGAGAACTTGAACGCATGCGTCGTGAGCAGGCTTCAAAAATTGTTGTGCCCGGACAAGAGGGCAATGGCCCTGCCGGTGGTATTATTACCTAGGCATTAATAGGTCTTTACCAATACCTCTAAAGCTAGCCGCGGCCTCGATTAATGATGTTGCAGTTAACTGCGGAACCCCATAGACCAGGGTGTCTAACCCTGAATTACTTTTGATTCGTTTCAATAATAAATCAAAATCACCATCGCCCGATAACAGTACCAACATGTCTACCTCTGCAGTGGCTGCAGCATCCATCATATCAATAGCAATACCCACGTCCCAATCACCTTTTGCAGAGCCATCTGAACGCTGAATATAGGGCTTTAAGAGAATATTGAACCCCATATTCCGCAAGGTTTGCTGAAAAGCCTGTTGTTTAGCGTTGCCGCTATCTATGGCATAGGCATTGGCCGAAATAATCAAATATTCCGCCGATAATTCATCCCATAGGGCTTGGTAGTTAAAAAACCCTTGGTAGCGGTCTCTTACGGTGTAATAAATATTCTGAATATCGACAAATAAGGCGACTTTTTTCATGTTTGAACGTCCTTGAGGGGTTCACCTAAATAAAACTGCTCGGCAGGATGTAACATTGTGGAAATACTTAAAACCGACTCACCTACCCAGTCTCGACGCTCCACCGACAGACAGCTAGCATTATCCTGATGCGATAAATCTAGGTCGCGACGCTGACTGGCGCTAGGCAACACTGACTTTACCTGATAATCAGATTTTGTAGGAGTACAGACCCAATGAAGATAATCATTAGGGTCTATTTTATCCATCTTTTGCTTTAACAACGCTGGCGCTAAGCTACGATTAACCCATATTTGCTGCCACTGAATAGGACGATTGTTGTTTAAATGCAGTAAATTAACCTGAAAAACCAATGCATCAGTCACCAAACCCATCAATCTCGCCTTATTTGCGACAAGCTGAACAGCATCAACTGATAATATGCGATGACTATGGGTATTTGACTGCTTAGCGGCATCAACCCAATTGGTTATGGCGATCATGGGGACGGTTTTTATAGGTTCAGCCACAAAAGTACCTGAACCTGGGGTTCTTGTGAGCATTCCCGTATCCGCTAGCTCCTGCACAGCGCGCCTAGCTGTCATGCGGCTCACTGAAAAACTGTCCGCCAAGGACTGCTCCGTAGGAATTTTTGCGCCTGACGATAGCTCGCCAGAAGCTATTTGCTGCTCTAGAAACTGCTTGATTAGCGCAAATTGCGGTAATTTTTGTTTGCCAGCACCCATAAAACACCATTAATTTGTATATACAGTTTAAATGTATATACAAATTAACTCCATCTAAAATCAATCTATTACTGGAAATTAATCTCTTTTAAATGTATATACAATATATTTTATAGTAACAAATTTTTTTGCTTACGGGTCATTTTTTTTATCTGTGCCTCACGAACAGAGGCGCTACTGCGGCTATGGCCCGATTCTGTGAAAACAAAATCACAGGCTTGCCGCCCCCGAAAATATTTTGCACCGCCTTTTCCGGTCTGATGCTGCTCTAAACGACGCTCTAAATCCGTGGTTATGCCGGTGTATAAAGAATCATCGCTGGCGCGAATCATATAAACAAACCAATTCGAATCTTCATCTGACATTAGTCAGCCACCCACTCTAATCGCTGCTTGCAGGCGCGACAGTAATAGTCTGCCATCCCAGAAGACTGCCTGCGGTGTCTGATAGCCGAAAGCTGATGGGTTTTACAGCTACAGCTGTAGGCAAATTTCTGATACTGCTTGATGGGAATACCTGTTAAATCAAAGCTGCCAGTGACTTTGGGCTCGACACCAAAGGCCTCCATAACCGACTGCCACTCTTTTCCATGGGGCTTAACTCTACGAAATGGCCATAAACAGTCAGTAATATAATGTGCAACCTCGTGAGGCACAGTTTGCTCAAGGCTATGCGTGAAATATTTGGCCATTAAATAGGGGTTGTAGCGAATGCGTCTTCCCTGAGCATTTCGTTGATACATCCCGGCGCACTTGCCCTTGAGGTCAAAATCCACCGCAATTTCAGCAAACTGCTTTTTAAAGCACTGCCTTGCCAACTCTAGGTACTGGGAGGTGCGTTTAATGACCTGATCTCTCTGAAGCTTCGTGATGGGCTCAACAAGATAGGGGGTTTCATTAGATAATTGCATGGTTTGATTATAAAGATTCATGGCATCCACACAAGAGAGCGTTATAATAGAATTATGAACATTGACCTGCACTGTCATACCAATCTTTCTGACGGCTCGTTATCACCGGAAGAACTTGTTGCGCTTGCCCATGAGCGCAATATTGATATTTTAGCGATTACTGATCACGACAACATCGACTGTCACCATCAGATTAGCTCGCTAGACACTGATCTTATGCTTATTTCTGGGATTGAGTTTTCTACAACTTGGCGCAATATGGGTGTGCACATTGTGGGTCTCAATATGGACCTGTCTAATAAAGATCTACTGTCTGGTATCGACTTTCAAACCAATGCCAGAGGCCTTCGCGCCAACTTAATCGATGAAAAATTGCATAATCTGGGCTTTGAAAACTGTCTTGAGGGAGCCAAACGCTTCTGTAGTGGCAAACAGGTGGGGCGCCCACACTTCGCCCAACACTTAGTAGACATTGGTGCTGTGAGCAATATACAGCAGGCCTTTAAGCGCTATCTAGGCGCCGGAAAAGCCGGCGATATCAAGCAGCAATGGGCAGATCTTGAAACGGTCATTTCTTGGATTCGCGGCGCTGGCGGCATCGCTGTCATAGCGCACCCTACCAAATATAATATGACCCGAACAAAGCTGTGCGGACTTATTGAAGACTTTATTGATTTTGGTGGTGAGGCTATTGAAGTTATTTCCGGCGCTCAAAAAGCTGATACCACGCAGAATATGGCTAAATTGTGCAATGACTACAGTCTTCTAGCCTCCTGCGGTTCAGACTTTCATGCCCCCGGTCAGCCCTGGGCGGCATTAGGCATGGTTGCAAAGCTACCAGAAAGCTGCCAACCGGTTTGGGCTAAATGGTAACAAACCCAACATTCTACTCGTTCCAACACAGCTAAAACCGTTGTATACTTGTGCTTTAAAATCAGACTTCTGATGTAGCTATTTTGCCCGAGAGAACTTAATCGTGAATTTTTTTATTTTTGTTAGCCAAGAATGGTTTTTAATTGCCATTCTCATTGCCCTTCTTACCCTTTTAGTTGCATTAATGCGCAAGAATAACGGGATTCCTATTTCATCCAGCCAACTTGTCGGGCTAATGAATCAAGATAAGGCTATTTTACTGGATGTTCGATCGGCTAAAGACTTTAGTCTGGGGCATATCCATGGATCTATCAATATTCCGCATAATGCCCTTGAAAGCCGAGCCAATGAGCTTGAAAAACATAAAGAATCACTGATTGTGATTACTGATCAAATGGGCCAACATGCTGGTGCCGCTGGTGGTGTTCTAAACAAGCTAGGCTTCGACATTAGAAGACTTGCGGGCGGCATTGCTCAATGGAAACACGGCAACTTACCCCTGGTAAGCGGCGCACAAAAATAACCCATTGAGCGATTAAATAGAAATGTCGAACGTTATAGTTTACGGTACTCGCTATTGCCCTTATTGTGTGGCGGCAACTCAGCTATTAAGTAGTAAGGGTGTAGAATACGAGTATATCGCGGTTGATAACGACCAGGAGCTTCGTTCAGAAATTGCCGAGCGAAGCGGTCAGTTTACCGTTCCACAGATTTGGATTGGTGAGCAGCATATTGGCGGCTTCACTGATTTGAACAGACTAGCGCTTAGCGGTTCATTAGATAACCTGCTTAACGCTTAAATGTTAAGCTGTGCAAAAAGCACAGTAGAGTTAAATAATACGAATAACAGTAAATTTTTTTAAGGGTTTTACAATGGCTAAGAAATCAACAGCAAAAAAACAAGAAGCAGAGCAGGCACAGTTTTCAATTCAGCGCATCTACTTAAAAGATCTTTCATTTGAAACACCACAGGGTGCTGCTGCGTTTCAGAAACAATGGAAGCCTAAGGTCAATCAAGACCTAAACACCAAAACCAAACAAATTGATGAGGGTGTTTTTGAAGTTGCTCTTCGAGTGACCATCACTATGGCTGACGGCGAAGAAACAATTTACGTTGTTGAAGCTGAACAAGCCGGTTTATTTACCATTAAGGGCTTTACTGAAGAGCAAATGCCTCAGGTTTTAAATACAACCTGCCCAGGTATTCTATTCCCTTACCTGCGTGAAACCTTAGATAATGTCGTAACTAAGGGCTCATTCCCAGCATTGCTTCTTCCGCCAATTAATTTTGACGCTTTGTTTGCTAATGCGCTTCAGCAAGCTGAAGCTGATGCAAAAGATAAAGATGATACTAAGCACTAATAAGAGCTTAGTAGACACAAAAAAACCCGCCTTTTGGCGGGTTTTTTAATGTCTCGATTTTATTTACCTAAATTATATTCCTGCAATTTTCGGGTCAAGGTGTTTCGCCCCCAGCCCAACAACTGAGCAGCATCCTTCTTACGTCCGCCAGTATATTCTAGCGCTGCCTCAATCATAGTTTGCTCAAAATCCGGTATCGCCGTCGACAGAATATCTTTACTCCCTGAATTTAATGCCTTGTCAGCCCATTTTCGAAGCATGACCTGCCAATCTCCAACCACCATGGCATCTTTACCTGCATGCTCCGCACGGAGTTCTGGCGGCAAATCAGACAACAAAACTTCGCGTCCAGCAGCCATAACAGTTAACCAGCGACAAATATTCTCCAATTGCCTTACATTGCCAGGCCATGGAAGGCTATATAAAAACTCTTCAGCCTCGGGTGAAAGGGCCTTAGGCTCCATTTCAAGTTCTTTGGCGGCACTGTGGAAGAAATGCTGCATAAGCTCAGGAATATCCTCTCGCCTATCAGCAAGTCGTGGCAAATGAACTCTAATAACATTTAACCGATGGTACAGATCTTCACGAAAACGATTTTCAGTGACCAGTGTTTCCAAATCTTGGTGGGTGGCTGCAATAATTCGCACATCGACTTTGACTGCGGTATGCCCGCCGACGCGATAGAACTCTCCATCGGCCAAAACCCTGAGCAAGCGCGTTTGAGCCTCCGATGGCATATCACCTATCTCGTCTAAGAAAAGGGTGCCGCCATTGGCCTGCTCAAATCGGCCTTCTCTTCGCTGCGCAGCGCCCGTAAATGCACCCTTCTCATGCCCAAACAATTCCGACTCAATAAGATCATGAGGAATAGCCGCCATATTTAGCGCGATAAATTTATTATTTTTTCTCGGACTATGCTTGTGCAATGCCTGAGCAACCAATTCTTTACCCGTACCAGACTCACCGTTAATTAATACTGTAATATTTGAATTAGATAGCCTGCCAATAGCGCGGAATACCTCTTGCATTGCCGGCGCTTCGCCAATAATTTCACTCTGTGGTGATAGGGCTACAGCGGCAGAGGTTTTTTGCTCCTTTGCAAAGCTAATTCCCCGTCTTGCCACATCAATCAATTCTTCTAAATCAAACGGCTTAGGCAGGTATTCAAAGGCACCGCTTTGATAGGCAGCTACCGCACTATCAAGATCAGAATGTGCCGTTGTAATGATAATCGGCAAATTTTGATGCTCAGCATGAATGCGCTGTAACAATTCCAATCCATCCATTCCAGGCATGCGAATATCCGAGATAATAATCTCTGGTTTTGAGTCGTTGAGCGCCTCAAGTAAGTCCTCGCCATTTTCAAAGCTGCGCACCTGCATTTCTTCTCGACGAATAGCCTTTTCCATTACCCAACGCAGTGATCGGTCATCCTCTGCTATCCAAATTTCTGATGTCATTTTCTTACTTTACCTTTATTGGTAGATAGATTGAGAAACAGGTATTACCTGGTCTCGAGTCACATTCTATGATGCCTTGGTGTCCATTGATGGCATTTTGCGCAATGGTAAGACCAAGACCTGAGCCCTGCTTTCGTCCACTGATCATTGGAAAGAAAATCTGCTCTTTAATCTCTTCAGAAACGCCGGGACCATTGTCAATAATCTCTACTTTACAGATCATTTTGTGGCGCTCGCCAGCAATAGTGAAACTCCGACTAACCCGAGTTCTAAAGGTAATTCTTGGCGCTTCTTGTTTGGCGTCTAGCAATGCCTGCATGGCATTACGCGCCACATTAAGTACCGCTTGAATCAATTGCTCGAAGTCCCCCTCGAGGGAGGGAATACTGGGGTCATAATCACGCACAATTTCAATTTGACCCTGCAGTTCCGCCTGCAAAAGAGCTACCACACGCTCGGTGACTTCGTGAATACTAATCTGCGCATAAGTGGGTACCTGATTAGGCCCTAGTAGACGATCAACCAGATTTCTTAGCCGATCGGTCTCGGTCATGATAATTTGGCAAAGCTCTCTAGTTTCACCCTCAAGGCTTTGTTCAGCTATCTCGTCATCTAACAACTGTGCTGCGCCACGAATACCGCCTAAGGGGTTTTTAATTTCATGGGCCAAGCCACGAATCAAAGTTTTAGACGTATCCTGGACCGACAACATCGCTTCTTCGCGGTTAATCTTTAGAAAACGATCAATGGGCTGCAATTCCATTAACAACTTTTTCTCAGAACCCAGCTCTACGGGAATAACCGAATAATCAACCTTAATTGGCTCGGTTGAATAGCAGTCCAAAAACTCATGCCGCCGCGTGAAAGGTCGCCCAGTAGCCAGTGAGGTTTCTATACTTTGCATCACATTACTACCGTCTCTAAATAGCGCACTGGCAGGACAGCCATTTAACCTAGAACTACTAACCTTAAGTAAGGCCTCAAAGGCTGGATTCAAATATTCCACCGTCAAATCATCATTCAACAGCAAAAGCGCTGAATTGAGATTATCGATTAGGAATCTGTATAACTGATTCGAACCCACCTGCATGTTACTCCTAACATTTAACTTAACTTTAATGAGCTTGCAATTTGCGCGCCAATTATTTAAACCAGCGACCAAACCTTTGCCGACTGGGTGATTCATCTTCACAGCAACAAATAGGCCATGACATAAGAAAAGGAACTACAGCACTATGCACTATATTGGTGCATAAATCTATTGCCTTATTTCTCATTTTATTTTTGCAAGACTTTGCCCATCCATACTCCTGTAACAGCTTTGGTTTAGGCAAAAAAAACCCGACGCTATTAACGTCGGGTTTTTCCAACAGTGCTTTCGCACTGCGACTACAGCATTAAACGCTGTAGTACATATCAAACTCAACTGGGTGAGTTGTATGCTCTACGGCATAAACCTCTTCCATTTTAAGCTCGATGTAAGCATCAATCATGTCATTAGTGAATACGCCACCTGAAGTCAGGAATTCACGATCTCCGTCTAATGATTCAAGCGCTTCTCTTAGGCTACCTGCAACCTGAGGAATTGCTGCAGCTTCTTCAGCAGGAAGATCATAAAGATCTTTATCCGCCGCATCACCTGGGTGAAGCTTATTCTTAACACCATCGATACCCGCCATAAGCATTGCTGCAAACATTAGGTATGGGTTTGCTGTTGGATCACCGAATCTTGCTTCAATACGCTTGCCTTTAGGGCTTGGTACGTAAGGAATACGAATAGATGCAGAACGGTTACGAGCTGAGTAAGCCAACATTACTGGTGCTTCAAAGCCTGGGATCAAACGCTTGTAAGAGTTTGTTGAAGCATTGGCAAATGCATTAATCGCTTTTGCGTGCTTGATGATACCGCCAATATAGTAAAGTGCAGTTTCACTTAAACCAGCATAGCTATCACCAGCAAACTGATTCTCACCATCTTTCCAGAAAGATTGGTGACAATGCATACCTGAACCGTTATCGCCTACTAACGGCTTGGGCATAAAGGTAGCAGTTTTGCCATAGGCGTGAGCTACATTGTGAACACAGTATTTAAAGATTTGAACTTCATCAGCTTTCTTTACTAGTGTGTTAAAACGAACACCAATCTCACATTGACCCGCAGTACCCACTTCATGGTGATGTACTTCAACGTCTAGGCCCATTTGCTCCATAGCCCCACACATAGCAGCACGCATGTCATGCAGGCTATCAACTGGTGGTACAGGGAAGTAACCGCCTTTAACACCAGGACGATGACCCATGTTGCCGTCAGGGAATTCAGCTGAAGATGACCATGCAGCTTCTTCGGATGAAATTTTGTAGAAAGCACCACTCATATCAGCGCCCCACTTAACATCATCAAAGATGAAGAATTCAGGCTCTGGACCAAAGAATGCTGTATCACCAAGACCTGTTGTTTGCAGATACTGCTCTGCACGCTCTGCAATCGAGCGAGGATCGCGGTCATAACCTTGCATAGTAGAAGGCTCAACAATACCACAACGAATAATTACTGTAGTTTCATCAGTGAATGGATCTAGAACAGCTGTGCTGTCATCAGGCATAAGAATCATGTCTGATTCGTTAATACCCTTCCAGCCAGCAATCGATGAACCGTCAAACATTTTACCTTCAACGAAAAATTCATCATTTACTTCAGAAACAGGTATAGAAACGTGCTGCTCTTTACCTTTTGTATCGGTGAAACGAAGATCAACCCAACGGGCTTCACTTTCTTTAATAAGATTTAAAGTCTTCTCGGACATTTTTTCCTCCACTATGGATCTTGTGTAACTAAACTTCATTTGAAATCCGAAGCCTCACTGCCCGAATGACAAACAACAATAAACAAATAAATGTGATTTTAACAAAGCAATTTCTATGCCAATAGTACAAATACCGCGAATCTACCTAAAGATTCAGCGCTAAGGCTTCCCGCTAAGTATTTTTAAAAATTTAAGCAGGGTTTTTGGCATTAAACAACAAAATATTGCTTTATTTTGGTGCAAAATACCTTAAATTGCACCAAACAAGTGCTTAAACAGTGATTTATTACCGAATAAGCCAAAACCGCCCCAGTATAAAGCATAACTTGGTTAAATATCTCATCTATATTTAAGATATGGGCTTATTTACTAGCAAAGGCTACTAATTTGTTACAAGAATTTTGGCAATCTAGTGCAATTACCCCAAAACCCGCCTAATTTGACCCCGATTTGAAAACTTTATATAGCAGTTCCCTGAAATTCTCGTATAATCGCGACTTTTTCGCACCTTACGGCCAACATCAGGTATCTACATGTCTATTGAAAATTTACGTAATATTGCCATTATCGCCCACGTAGACCACGGTAAAACAACGCTCGTGGACAAACTTCTGAGCCAATCAGGAACCCTTGACCGCAAAGATGTTGGTTCTGAGAGACTGATGGATTCTAATGATCAGGAAAAAGAACGCGGTATTACTATTCTCGCTAAGAACACTGCGATCAAATGGAATGACTATCGTATCAATATCGTAGATACCCCAGGACACGCCGATTTCGGTGGAGAGGTAGAGCGCGTTCTATCCATGGTCGACTCGGTACTACTTCTGGTTGATGCCGTTGATGGCCCTATGCCACAAACACGATTTGTTACCTCTAAGGCGTTTGAACAGGGTCTTCGCCCTATTGTTGTTATTAACAAGGTAGATCGCCCTGGTGCTCGTCCAGACTGGGTAATGGATCAGGTTTTTGATCTATTTGACAGCCTTGGCGCTACCGATGAACAGCTGGACTTCCCAGTTATTTATGCCTCAGCTCTAAACGGCATTGCTGGGACTGATGCAGATGATATGGCGGAAGACATGACACCTCTCTACGAAATGATCGTTGCAGATGTGCCATCCCCTAAAGTTGATATTAACGGTGCATTCCAAATGCAGGTTTCAGCGCTGGCCTATGATAGCTATGTCGGTGTTATTGGTGTTGGCCGAATCACTCGAGGCACGTTAAAGCCAGGACAGCAGGTAGTGGTCAAAGCCGCAGATGGAAGTGAGCGCAAAGGAAAGGTTTTAAATGTGAAGGGCTATCTAGGTCTTGATCAGGTAGAAACAGAATTAGCTGAAGCTGGCGATATCGTTTGTATTAATGGTATCGACGGACTCGGTATCTCCGACACGCTGTGCGATCCAGAAACTATTGAAGCTCTGCCAGCACTCAGCGTTGATGAGCCCACAGTAAGCATGACTTTTATTGTTAATAACTCACCTTTTGCTGGCCTAGAAGGCAAGTATGTAACTACCAGAAATATTAAAGACCGCCTTGATCAAGAGTTGATTCACAACGTGGCACTGCGTGTAAAGCAGGGCGACTCTCCGGATAAATTTATTGTTTCAGGTCGTGGCGAGCTTCACCTCTCAGTGCTTATTGAGACTATGCGCCGCGAAGGTTTTGAGATGGGTGTTTCTCGTCCAGAAGTAGTGACCAAAATTGTTGACGGCAGCGTTCAGGAGCCCTATGAGCAGGTTGTTATTGATGTGGAAGAGCAGCATCAGGGTTCGGTTATGGAAGAGCTGGGTATTCGTAAAGGTGAAATGACCAATATGGAGCCCGATGGTAAAGGACGTGTGCGTCTTGAATTCATGATCCCATCTCGCGGACTGATTGGCTTCCGTGGTGCCTTCCTAACCCTAACCTCTGGCTCAGGCATCATGACTAGCGTCTTCGATCATTACGGTCCATTAAAAGAGGGTGAAACCCACAGCCGTCAAAATGGTGCTTTGGTAAGTATGGTTAAAGGCAAGACGGCCGCTTTCGCACTATTTAATATTCAAGCCCGTGGTCGTTTATTCTTAGGCCATGCGATTGACGTTTATGAAGGTCAGATTGTTGGCATTCACAGTCGTGGTAACGATCTTGTGGTCAACCCCATTAAAGGCAAACAGCTGACCAATGTTCGTGCATCCGGTACCGATGAGGCCTTAACGCTGGTGCCGCCGATCAAGCATACCCTTGAACAAGCACTAGAATTTATTGAAGATGATGAGCTGGTTGAAGTAACGCCGGTCAGTATTCGATTGCGCAAAAAATTACTTACCGAAAATCTACGCAAGCGCGCTCCTAAGTAATTCCTAAACAAAACAAAAGTCTGCCCAAGAGTAGACTATCCTAAGCATAATAAATGCTGGGGATAGTCTGCATGGACAGCTTACAAAAAACTCAACGCCATTTTTTGCTTTTCTGCCTGGTGGCTCATCAGTTAATCGCGATTTCATGTGCGATTTATTTTTGCTACCAAGAGCAAAGTACACAGGTTATTTTCTACATAGCCCTAACGAGCTTTATATCCTGCGCCTTAACGATTTTTTGTATTTTCCAGCGCTATAAATTAGCAACCAATATTTTTCTTAGCAGCCTAGCGACCGGCATGCTCTTCTTAATAGTTGTATCTGATCATCAAATTTCAGCGCTATGGTGTGTGCTGACCTTGCCAGCCTTCGCTATGCTACTGGGGCATTATTCAAGCCTAATGATCATTACCGGGCTCTATTCTATAGCTATTATTATTCTGATTAGCGGCCTCTCAAATTCTGTATTAATAGCCTATGATGGCACTTTAATTATGCGTTTCTTATTTTCCTATGGACTGCTTACATCCATATCCATGACCATTGAAAACACTCGATTCGCTCTTCTTAGGCAAGATAATTTTGATGACAAAAATCTCGCTACTCAAGATTTTTTAACTCAACTTCCCAACCGGTATTTTCTCGAAGAAAAATTAGAGTATTGGTTTCAAAAATTTACCGCCGAAAACCGCAACTTTTCAATTATTTTGGCAGATCTAGACCATTGCAAGTCAATCAATGATCATCATGGTAGAAAAATTGGAGACTTGGCATTAACAAAAATGGGGCAGCTTCTTAGCCAAGAGGTTCGCAGGGAAGACATAGCCGGAAGATGGAGCGGCAATCAATTAATTATGCTGCTACCCAATGTAGCTCAAGATATAGCCACCACAATAGCCGAGAGGCTACGAAAAAAGGCCTCTGAAACAAATCTGGAATCTAACGGCGCTAAGATAGAGTTAACCCTAAGCTTGGGAGTTACCTCCATGGCTCGCAATAGCGATTTAGACAACCTTTTATCCTCTGCTGAAAACTGTGTCTATCAAGCAAAACAAATGGGACGAAACCTAGTGATTAGCGCTTAATCTGTGAAGGATGCCGAAAACAGTCTAAAACATGATCGTTCACCAAGCCCATAGCCTGTAGATAGGCATAGCAGGTGGTGGCACCAAAAAATTTAAACCCTCGGCGCTTCATATCTTTGCTTATTTTCTGTGATATTGGCGTTGATACTGGAATCTGGTCTTCATTTAACCAGCGATTAACAAGAGGCTTATCTGAAAAATAACTCCATAGATAATGACTAAAACTTCCAGCTTCTTTTTGAACCTTTAAAAAACATTGCGCATTGGTTATTGCGCTCTCAATTTTTAGACGGTTGCGCACAATCCCCGCGTCCTGCATCAACCTTTGTTTATCTTGATCGTCAAAAGTTGATACTGCCTTTACATCAAAGTTCGCAAAAGCCAAACGATAGTTATCCCGTTTGCGCAGAATGGTCAGCCAAGAAAGTCCTGCTTGTGCTGACTCTAAAATTAAAAATTCAAAAAGTTTCTTATCGTCCCGACAGGGCACACCCCATTCTAAATCATGGTAATTTTGATAGGCTTTATCCTCACCACACCAAGAACAGCGAACATGAATATCTACCATATCCCCTCCCAATATTTTTCATTAGTATAGTTTAAATTGCGTTGATTTTGGCTCTGTGGCAATCTAATCAAGTGGCTTTACCCCAATAAGGAATACTCCCATGCTTGGACTCATTCAACGCGTTTCATCCGCATCAGTTGCCATTGAAAATAGGCTTCAGGGTAATATTGATCAGGGAATTTTACTTTTACTAGGAGTCGAAAAAAACGATGACCAAGATAATGCCGATCAACTTTTAAAAAAAATTTTAAACTACCGAATCTTTAATGATGAGCTCGGCAAAATGAATCTATCACTAAATGATATTGGTGGCGGCCTTCTGGTGGTTTCGCAATTCACTCTTGCCGCAGATACTAAAAAAGGCCTGCGTCCCAGCTTCTCTTCAGCCGCACCCCCTGAGCAGGCAGAGGCACTTTATGATTACTTTTTAAGGCAAGCCCAAATAGAGTGCCAAGGTAGGGTCGCAAGCGGTGAATTTGGTGCCGATATGCAGGTATCACTCTGTAATGATGGCCCGGTAACTTTTTTATTAAGTAGCCAGTAATTACTTAAACCTATCAACCAAAAGCTGATGGAAGCCCTCAAATCCGCCATTACTCATAATAACCACATGAGTGAGTTTACTGGCGGCCTGATTATCGACAATAGTTTTTTCAACCTGATTAATCAGATTCTCGATGTCCATGCTAACCGAAGCAGTGGAAAGAGTTTGCTCAGCTACTTGGGAAAGATCCCAATCTACACTGGCATTTTGATACCAAAAAACTCTATCCGCCATCTCAACCGATGAGCCTAATACCTGCTGATGAATACCTAATCTCATGGTCGCTGATCTTGGCTCTACTACCGCCAATATTTGAGCATCGCCCACCTTTGCCCTCAATCCATCAAGAGTAGTTTTAATTGCCGTAGGATGATGTGCAAAATCATCGTAAATGGTTAATTGCTGGTCGCTATAAATAACTTCCATTCGCCGCTTGATGCCAACAAATTCAGACAGTGCTGAGCAGGCCTGCTGAAGGCTAACTCCCACCTGACAGGCGGCAACTGTCGCGGCCATTGCATTGCATACATTATGTAGGCCTAGCTGATCCCAATTAACAGAGCCGCGCTCGCCTGTCGCATTGTTGGCCAGTGTAAATTGTGAGCCATCATCGGCCACAAGCTGGAACTGCCAATCGGCCTGATTTGAGCCAAAGGTTTGCTTTTGACTCCAACAACCCTGCTCAATAACCGCAGAAACTGCAGAATTATCGGCGGGGTAAATTATCGAGCCACAACTTGGAATAGTGCGGACACAGTGATGAAACTGACGCTGAATAGCCGATAGATCATCAAAAATATCTGCATGATCAAATTCTAGATTATTAATAACCAAGCTATTGCTGTGGTAATGAACAAACTTAGAGCGCTTATCAAAAAAAGCGGTGTCATATTCATCAGCCTCAATAACAAAGTACTGATTCCCATCAGGTGCTGTTGACCCAAGTTTTGCAGAAACGCCAAAGTCTTGCGGTACACCCCCAATCAAATAGCCCGTTTGATAATTGGCATAATCGAGAATTTTAGCCAGCATACTGGTTGTGGATGTTTTGCCATGAGTGCCGGCAATCGAAATAACATGCCGGTCTTTTAAAATATTGTCGCCTAACCACTGGGGGCCGGAGGTAAATGGTAATTTTTGGTCGAGCATATACTCTACGCAGGGGTTACCACGAGACAGTGCATTACCCACCACAATAAGGTCTGGCGCAGGCTGCAACTGGGCAGGATCAAAACCCTGTATTAGCTCAATGCCTGACTTCTCAAGCTGGGTGCTCATAGGAGGATAAACATTAGCATCACAACCAGACACCTGATGGCCTGCTGATTTAGCCAATTGGGCCAAACTGCCCATAAATGTCCCGCAGATACCTAAAAAATGCAGATGCATATTTTATCCAATATAAGTCAAAGCTCTATTAGAACAATAAATTAACCACTAGGATAGTGCCCATTGCTTACAGCGCTTGGCAATTAACTTATTTTGCAATGTAGAGTATGCGGGAATTCCATTCTTAAACGGCGGGTAATCTTCACCATTAATAAGTGGCAATAAATAATCCCGCGCCTTTTGGGTAATCCCAAAGCCGTTTTCACTAATAAATGATTGCGGCATAGGTTTTTCCTGATTAGCCACCCTGTCTAAGGCCACTTCACCCAAAGTCCAACTGTAGCTTTCACTATTAGTCCGCTGAATACTGATCATAATGGCATTTTTTCCCTCCAGAGCCTTTTCCACCGCAATATGACCCACAGCATAGGCCTGCTCAACATCGGTTTTAGAGGCTAGATGTCGCGCTGAACGCTGCAAATAATCAGCGACGGCATAATGGTATTTATAAGGTAGAGTATTCTTGATCATACTGCACAACGCAGGGGCCACACCTCCAAGCTGTTTATGCCCAAAGGCATCTTTTACCAACGAACCTGACAAAAGCCCCCCATCCGCATAGGTCACGCCCTCCGATGCTACCACCACGCAGTAGCCGCTGGATTTAACGGTTTTTTTAACCTGATCAATAAATCGAGCGCGCTCAAAAGCCACCTCAGGAAATAAAATCATATGTGGCGGCTGGCCCGCTTTCTGTGCAGCCAGGCCGCTGGCTGCCGCAATCCAACCAGCATGCCTACCCATCACTTCAAGAATAAAAACTTTAGTTGAGGTAGCCGACATAGCGGCAATATCCAAACCAGCCTCTAGGGTCGATGTGGCAACATACTTAGCCACAGAGCCAAAGCCCGGCGAGCAATCGGTAAAGGGCAGATCGTTATCAATGGTTTTAGGGATATGAATCGCTTGAATAGGGTAGCCCATGGTTTTTGAAATCTGTGAAACCTTGAGGCATGTATCTGCTGAATCACCCCCACCATTGTAAAAAAAGTACCCTATGTTATGCGCCTTAAAAACATCGATTAGACGCTCATACTCCAGCGGATTTTCGTTAATATTTTTCATTTTGTAGCGACAGGAACCAAAGGCCCCACCTGGCATATAGCGCAGATCCGAGATTACTTTGTCAGACTCTTCACTGGTATCGATAAGGTCCTCTTGCAGAGCGCCGATAATGCCGTTTTGACCCGCATACAACGTGCCAATTTTGTCACTATATTTCCTGCAGGCCTCAATTACACCACAGGCAGAGGCGTTAATAACCGATGTAACACCCCCAGATTGCGCATAGAATGCATTTTTAATTGCCATATAATTCATCCATCCTTTTAATTTTTACTTTGATAAACCCTGCTACTCTAAGTGTAGATTAGTCATAGACAGACTTTTAAGCTTCCACCTTAGCAACTATAGCTTCATAATGTGCACCTGAACTTTTAATAAGGATAGCTCTGGCATGACCAAAGCTTTGCTAGCGTTTTACCAGCGAATAATTATCGATCGCCCCTGGCAGGCCATCGCCTTTGTTTTGGCCGTCACACTGGTGATGGGCATGGGATTACCTAACTTTAAATTGGATGCCTCTGCAGACTCTTTAACCTTGGAATATGATGAAGATCTCAATTTTTTTCGCGAGGTATCTAAACGCTACGGTAGTGATAATTTTTTAATTGTTACCTTTTCGCCTGTGTTCGGTGAGCTTTTAGATGATAAAAACCTAGAAACTCTGAGCTCTATTTCAAAAAATCTGAATAATATTAAAGGAGTAGATTCCACACTGTCGCTCCTTGATGCCCCATTACTATACAGCCCAAAAATTACTGTAGGTGATTTAGAAAACCCGCTAAACACAGTGCTATCTGAAGGGGTTGATAAGCAGCTAGCAAAGCAAGAATTCCTAACCAGCCCTATCTATAAAGATATGTTGCTCAGTGCTGATGGCAAGACCACCGGTATTATTGCTAAATTAAGTCTCGACCCACAGTATTTAGAGTTAGTGAGCCAGCGCGATAATCTTCGGTTAATTCGCGACACACAGGGTCTCAACAGCCAACAACAGCTGGAGCTAGCGGCAATTAGTCAGGAATTCCTTGATTACCGCACAGCCAAGGCCGCAGAGGATCATCAGCGCGTCGCCGAGGTTCGCAACCTAATGGACCAGTATCGTGATCAGGCAACCATCTATCTCGGGGGTCCAGATATGATCACTGCAGATATGGTGGACTTTATCAAAAGTGACCTTGCTGTTTTTGGCATTGGCATCCTAGTGTTCATGATCGCCACACTCAGCTTTATTTTTCGTTCAATACGCTGGGTTATTTTACCTGTAGCAACCTGCGCCCTATGTCTCACGATTGTGCTTGGATTACTCAGTTGGTTAGATTGGCGACTGACTGTTATTTCATCAAACTTTGTATCACTTTTGTTAATCATTACCCTAGCACTAACCATCCACCTAATCGTCCGCTATCGAGAGCTTTTTACCACCAAGCCAAAAGCTGAGCAGCGCATACTTGTCATCGAAACCGTGCAGTCGATGGCTAAGCCCTGTCTATACACAGTGCTTACAACCATCGTCGCCTTTAGCTCTCTCGTGGTGAGTAATATTCGCCCTGTGATTGATTTTGGCTGGATGATGACTCTGGGAATTATTATCACCCTAGGCGTTTCATTTATTATCTTGCCTGCGGGCATGATGATCCTTGGCAAGGATAAAAATACCGCCAAAAAAGACCGTAGCGGTGTCATTACTGCAAAATTTGCCCAGTTTACCCAGCAGCGCGGCTCCCTTGTTTTACTATTTGCCCTAGCGCTAGCATTGCTGTCCGCTCTAGGAATTTCACGCCTTGAAGTCGACAATCGTTTTATTGATTACTTTAAGAGTGATACTGAAATTTATCGCGGTATGGAAGTTATAGATACAGCTCTGGGTGGCACAACACCACTGGATATTATCTTGCAGGCTCCTGCTTACGCTCCACCTGTCGCCATCATTAATGAAAAGGATGCTGATTTTGACGACTATGAGGGCCTTGATGAGTATGAGGACTTTGACGAATACGAAGATCTTGATGAGTATGAGGGTTTTGAAACCGAGATTTCAGCTAATGCCAACCCAGAAAGCTATTGGTTTTCATCTACCGGATTAGCGGAACTGGCAAAATTAACTCAATACCTAGAGGCTCAGCCAGAGATTGGCAAAGTAAGCTCGCTGGTTCAGCTCGATCAGGTAGCTGCCGATCTTATGGGGCATAAACTCAATGACTTTGAAATTGCATTTATGCGTCAAAGCCTAAGCCCAGAGATCTATCAGCAACTGGTAGCACCTTATCTAATTGAAGAGCTTGATGAGACGCGCATTCAATTAAGAGCCATGGAAACTGCTGGGCTAAAACGCGCTGAATTACTCGCTAAAATTAAACAATTTGCAATTAATGAGGTGGGTATCGCAGCAGAGAATATGCGCTTTACCGGTTTATTAGTGCTCTATAACAATATGCTTCAAAGCCTCTTTAAATCACAGATAATGACCATAGGCGCAGTTTTTATTGGCATTATGCTAATGTTTTTAGTGCTATTTCGATCACTTAAACTGTCCTTTATTGCTATTGTTCCCAACTTTCTTGCCGCCGCCGTAGTGTTAGGCGGAATGGGTTTACTAAAGATCCCTCTCGACATGATGACAATTACCATTGCCGCGATTACTGTGGGGATTGGTGTAGATCACAGCATCCACTATATCACTCGATTCAAGCGCGAATTTTCCAAAGATGGCGACTATATCGCCACCATGCATCGTGCTCATAATAGTATCGGGCAGGCGCTGTTTTATACCGCAATAACCATTATTATTGGGTTTTCCGTCTTAACCCTTTCTAATTTTATTCCTTCCATCTACTTTGGATTACTGACTAGCGTAGCAATGATTGCCGCGCTTCTGGGATCGATGACACTGTTGCCGAAGTTAATTCTTATGATCAAACCACTAGGGAAATAATCGATAACCCGCTATGGCGCTAGTTACCTTACAAGATATCTATTTAAGCTACGGACAACCTGCACTTATTGATGGCATAAGCCTGTCAATAGAGCGTGGTGAGCGCGTCTGTCTTATCGGTCGCAATGGCGCCGGAAAATCTACTTTACTGAATATTTTAACGGGAAAAATTATCCCTGATGATGGACTGGTAAAAACCACTGATGGCGTCAAAATAGCCCAGCTAGAACAGGCTGTACCCACAGATACTCAGGGTAGCGTGTACGAGGTGATCGCCAATGGTCTCGGTAAAGAGGGCGCATTAGCTCAAAGCTATTATCGACTGAGCGCAGAAGTAGCCACTCAGCCAACTAAGAAAAATATGGCGGAACTTGAGGCCTGTCAGGAAGAGCTTGACCAGGTGGGTGGCTGGGATGTGAACTCAAGAGTCGATGCGATTATCACCAAGATGGGACTTAATGCTAACACCGATATTGCCGATCTTTCTGGTGGCTACAAGCGACGAGTGCTATTGGCTCGCGCGCTGGTTAGCGATCCAGATTTACTTATCCTCGATGAGCCCACCAACCACTTAGATATTGAGGCTATACAATGGCTTGAGTCCTTTCTTAAGAAGTGGGAAGCGGCGCTATTATTTATCAGCCATGACCGTGAGTTTATGGATAACCTAGCTACCCGATTTATTGAAATAGATCGCGGCAAGGTGATGGAATTTAACTGCGATTACAACACCTACCTCAAGCGCAAGAAAGATATGCTTGAAACAGAAGACAAGCATAATGCGCTGTTTGATAAGCGGCTTTCACAGGAAGAGGCATGGATTCGAGAGGGTATTAAAGCCCGCCGTACCCGCAACGAGGGACGCGTACGTGCACTGGAAGCCATGCGCGAAGAATTTGCTGCCCGACGCAAGCATCAGGGCAAAGCCAAGCTCAACGTTGTGCAGGCAGAGAAATCCGGGAAAATAGTAGTCGAAGCCCGAGATATTAATTTTATATTCGAGGGCGACTCTGAGCAAAAACCCATTGTAAAAGGCTTTTCCG
>JAHEHM010000004.1:22709-33118 GCA_024644585.1 Porticoccaceae bacterium
GTCACCAGCACCCTAGCCTTTGAGGGTAATGGTGCATTTAACAGCTATGTGGGCGGCTATAACGATTGGTTGCGCCAACGCACTCAGCAATTAAACCAGAGCAGTAAGCCCAAGAAAACGGATACCCGAGCTAAGAAAAAAACCACCAAACTGTCCTATAAGGATCAGCGTGAATTGGATGCATTGCCAGACCAAATCGAAAAACTAGAGATAGAAATTGCCGATATCTCTCAACAAATGAGCGACCCCGACTTCTTTAAAGGCGCGCGCGATCAGGTTCAAAAAACAGAAAACCGGCTGTCAGAACAGCAGAAACAGCTCAGTCACTGTTATGAACGCTGGGAAATACTCGAAAATCAGTAATATTTAACGATCGGCATAGCGAAAGTATCCACAACGCTTTAAAA
This sequence comes from Porticoccaceae bacterium, assembly GCA_024644585.1. Taxonomy (GTDB): domain Bacteria; phylum Pseudomonadota; class Gammaproteobacteria; order Pseudomonadales; family Porticoccaceae; genus HTCC2207. The sequence continues at coordinate 23,117 of JAHEHM010000004.1, forward strand.
TTAACCCTATATTCATTCTGTGCGTAAAAAGATTATGAGCTCCAAAAAATCACCAAAGGTATTAATTATTGTCGACGGATTTGGCTACAGTGATAGCGGCAAATACAACGCGATCTCTGCGGCTAATGCCCCTTACTGGCGTAACCTATGGGAAAACAATCCCAAAACATTGATTAGCACCTCAGGCATGGCCGTAGGATTACCCGAAGGACAGATGGGCAACTCAGAAGTTGGCCATATGACACTAGGCGCTGGGCGCGTGGTGTATCAGAACTTTACGCGTATTAACAAGGCGATTGCCGACGGCGACTTCTTCACTAATCCCGTATTTTGCGATGCCATTGATGGCGCTATAGCCAATGATAAAGCTGTTCACATTGTTGGCCTGCTTTCTCCGGGCGGGGTTCACAGCCATGAAGACCATGTCAATGCCATGCTTGAAATGGCCGTCCAACGCGGCGCCAATAAAGTTTACATTCATGCCTCTCTTGATGGTCGCGACTGTCCGCCGCGAAGCGCCAAACCCTCATTAGAAAAAACACAGGCCCTGTGCGAAAAGCTAGGCACGGGTAAAATAGCTAGCATTATTGGCCGCTTCTTCTCTATGGACCGCGACAATCGCTGGGATCGAGTTGAACAGGCCTATCGTCTAATGACCGAAGGCTATGCCAACCATACAGCCGCCACTGCTATGGAAGGCTTAGAAGCTGCCTACAGTCGCGATGAAAATGACGAATTTGTTCAAGCAACGGCAATTGTTGCTCCAGGAGAAACCGCTGTCGCGATTGAAGACGGCGACGCCATCATTTCCATGAACTTTCGCCCTGACCGCGCCCGTGAAATCACCCACGCTTTGGTTGACGAACAGTTTGATGGGTTCGAACGACATAAGGTGGTCAAGCTATCCAGCTTTGTTATGACCACTGAGTATGAAGCCACGCTAGCTTTACCCTGCGCCTATCCGCCAGAAAATTTGGTGAACTCACTAGGGGAATATCTGGCGAACCAGGGCAAACAGCAGTTACGGATTGCCGAAACCGAAAAATATGCTCATGTGACATTTTTCTTTAGCGGAGGCCGCGAAGCCCTCTATGACGGCGAAGAGCGAACCCTTATCCCATCGCCCGATGTAGAAACCTATGATCAAAAGCCAGAAATGAGCGCCTTTGAGGTAACAGAAAAATTGGTAGAAGCTATTGATTCTGGACGTTTTGACACCATTATTTGCAACTATGCCAATTGCGATCAAGTGGGTCACACCGGCAACTTTGATGCCTCTGTTAAAGCCGTAGAAACTATAGATACCTGCCTTCAGCGAGTTATAGAAGCAGCGGCAAAGCAAGATGGAGAGGTGCTTATTACCGCCGACCATGGCAATGTTGAAGAGATGTTCGACGAGGTTAGCAATCAGCCCCATACTCAACATACTACGTTACCAGTACCACTAGTTTATGCAGGACCACGTCAGATTTCTCTTGATTCTGGTGGCTCTCTAGCCGATATAGCGCCAACTATTTTGGATATGATGGGGCTAGAAAAGCCCGCCGAAATGTCTGGCCGATCACTTATTATCTAATGCACAGGCTTGCTTCAGATAGGCTATTAGCATCTCGCATACCTATCTGGACTGTTCTGCTTGCGGCTATTATTTGTCTGGGACTCAGCCTTGGTGCAGCGGCTGATAATCATCAGCAAAAAGAACTTAAACAGCTAAAAACCAGCATCTCTAGCCTTGAGAAAAAATTACGCAACCAACGCAAAGAAAAAAACACTCTGCAACAGCAACTTGAAACAATAGAACGAGGCATTAGAGATCTCAATAAAAAAAATCGTAATATTGGCAAAAAAATAACTACAAATGAAAGCGATTTATCGCTACTCATAAGTAAGAAAAAAGATCTTGAACAGCGAATTGAAAACCAACGCTCAACAATTGCTAAACAAATACAAGCGGCCTATAAAACAGGTAATGAAGAACCTATAAAATTATTACTCAACCAAGAAAACCCTGAAAAGCTGTCCAGAATACTGAAATATTATGACTACCTTTTAGAGGCTCGATCTAAGAAAATCGATCAGTTCACTGCGGACATTGAAAGCTTAAAAATAACGCTTTCGAAGATTCAATCCATTAAAGAATCGCTAGCTGACTCAAGAAAAGAGCTAGAGAAAGACAAGCAGAAACTTGCGAGCAACCTGAGCAAGCGCAAAACAACACTCAACAAACTAAGCCAGTCACTGCAATCTAATAATCAACAACTCAATCAATACAAGAAACAACGGGATGAACTCGAAACCGTCATCCAGACAGTGGAAAAAGCGGCTAAAGCCATTGCTCCCGCGCAAGATTACCCCTCTTTTGCGCTGAGCAAGGGTAAACTTAATTGGCCAGTGCGCGGTAAATTAAAAGCTAGCTATGGAAGTAAACGCAGTGAATATTTACGCTGGCAAGGCTGGCTTGTAAGCGCTAAAGAGGGCGCTAATATTCAATCAGTACATCATGGTCGTGTGGTTTTTTCAGACTATTTAAGAGGATTTGGCTTATTGGTAATTGTTGATCATGGTGATGCATATATGACGCTATATGCCCATAACAAAGAATTACTAAGAGAAACAGGCGACTGGGTTCAAAGTGGAGAAATTATCGCGCGCGCAGGCAATACAGGCGGTTTAACCAATACTGCTCTATACTTTGAGGTAAGAGAGAATGGTAAGCCCGTGAATCCCAGAATTTGGCTGAGTAAACGCTAACCGAACCCTAAGCGTATAATGACTATGATGTTACCCAATAAAATCCATACCGCTTTTTTTGCGATGATCTTAAGTCTCTGCTCTGTCAGTGGGCTGGCCAACAATGATACGCAAAAAAATTCCAACGAGGCACAGCTCTTTTCAGCGGTATTAGATAAGGTGCGCGAAGAATATGTAGAGGTGCCCTCAGATACCCAGTTAGCAGAAAGCTCTATCGAAGAGTTGCTCGATAATTTGGACCCTCATTCCACCTATCTCGATAAAGATGATTATGAAGCGCTGCAGGGGAAAACCTCCGGCGATCCTGGCGGCCTCGGGATTGATATCAATATGGATCAGGGTGCAGTGGAAGTTGTCGCAACCCTCGACGGTAGTCCAGCAAGGAAAGCCGGCATTCAGACGGGTGATAAGATTACTTCCATTGACTACCAATCAACCACAGATATGTCCTTAGACGAGGTCATACAAACATTGCGTGGCGCACAGGGATCAGAGATTGTTCTGAGTGTTGTCAGAGACCCGTCACAACATCTAGAATTTAATCTTCAGCGTGAGGAACCGGCAAAGAGTTCGGTGCGCAGCCTTATACTTGACGAGGGTATAGGCTATATCCGTATCTCAACCTTTCAAGCCGAAACCAGCCAAGAATTTATTTCTGCTATTAATAAATTGCAGGACGAAGAACCGCTTGAGGGCCTAGTATTAGACCTTAGGAATAACCCTGGAGGCCTAATGCCGGTTTCAGTCGAAGTGGCTGATAGTCTAATTGATCAGGGTCTTTTACTGTATACCGAGGGCCGTAAACCCAACGCCAACCAGCAATACTATGCCACCTATGGCGACCTAATTAATGGCGCTCCGATAGTAGTACTGATTAATGGCGGTAGTGCCTCAGCATCAGAAATAGTCGCAGGCGCACTTCAGGATCAAGAGCGCGCAACTATTATAGGCACACAAAGTTTTGGTAAAGGCTCGGTGCAATCGGTTATCCCCCTCGGCGATGGACGGGGTATAAAATTAACCACGGCGCATTATTTAACCCCTAGCGGGCGATTTATCCATGGGCAGGGGATTGAGCCGGATATTATTATCGAGCAAATAGAACAGCAACCTGGCAGTAACGACAACCAAATAACTCGCGCTGTGCAACTATTGAAAAAATCTTAATCTACTGCGCTTTTCTCAGCCTCTAAGCGATCAACTTTTTGGAATCCACGGGGCAATTTATGCCCACGGCGTCCGCGCTCACCCCGATAATGCTCTAAGTCTTTAGACTTCATCACCAGATAACGCTTACCCGAGTGAACCACCAGAGAGCCTCCCTCTGGAATCACCGCAAAGTCGACCACAAATTCTTCCCGCGCCTGTAATCTGGAGCTTGGAATATTAATAATTTTATTACCCTTACCTCTGGATAACTCTGGCAAATCGCTTAGCGAGAAGGCAAGGAGTCTGCCCTCATTACTGACTGCCGCAATCAGCAAGTTTTCGTCGGAAACTAGTTTAGGGCTCAGTATTTTTGCGCCTTTCGGAATGGATACCACGGCTTTACCGGCTTTATTCTTGGTAAATAGATCGCCAATTTTAGCCACAAAGCCATAACCCGCATCTGTGCCCAACAGTATCTTTTGTGAATCATCACCCATTACCAAATGGGTGAATAACGAACCTGAGGGCGGATTTAACCTACCCGTAGCCGGCTCCCCCTGACCTCGTGCCGAGGGCAATGTATGGGCCGATAGCGCATAAAACCGACCGGTAGTGTCTTGAAGGAAGACATTCTGGTTGCTGCGACCCAGAGCGGAGGATAGGAATTTATCCCCTGCCTTATAGTTTAAGCTGGTAGGGTCAATATCATGGCCCTTGGCCGCTCTAAGCCAACCCTTATCTGATAGTACGACAGTCACAGGCTCTGCGGTCAATAAATCTTTCTCACTAAAGGCCTGAGCTTCAGTGCGCTCTGTTAATGCTGAGCGACGCTCATCACCGTATTCTTCGGCACTGGCTTTTAGCTCTTTCTTCACTAGGGTTTTGAGTCGAGCGTCCGAACTTAGCAATAATTCTAGTTCGGCTTTTTCTTTGGCCAACTCTTCTTGCTCAGCACGGATTCTAACTTCTTCTAAACGTGCCAACTGACGTAATTTGGTATCAAGAATATAGTCTGCTTGCAGCTCGGACAGCCCATATTTTTGCATCAAAGCGGGCTTTGGGTGGTCCTCGGTACGAATAATATGAATGACATCATCAATATTCAAAAAGGCAATTAACAAGCCGTCTAAGAGGTGCAACCGCTTTTCAACTTTTTGCAGTCTGTAATCCAAACGGCGGCGGGTCACATCAATTCTAAAACTTAACCATTCTTTTAGAATACGCTTTAAATTCATTACCGCCGGCTTACCATCGACCCCAATAATATTAAGGTTAATTCTGTAGCTGCGTTCTAAATCTGTAGTGGCGAATAGATGATCCATCAGAGTATCTATGTCCACGCGATTGGATTTTGGCGTGATCACCAAGCGTGTTGGGTTTTCATGGTCTGATTCATCGCGAAGATCAGCCACCATAGGCAATTTTTTATTGCGCATCTGGGTGGCAATTTGCTCCAACACTTTGGAACCCGATGACTGAAATGGCAGTGCAGTAACAATCACATCACCATCTTCTTTATTCCACACAGCGCGCATCTTCACCGAGCCACGACCGGTTTCATAAAATGCCTGAATATCGGCTTTTGGCGTGATGATTTCCGCATCCGTTGGAAAATCGGGCGCCTTAATAAACGCCATAAGCTCAGGGATATCCGCCTTGGGATTATCCAATAAATGCAAGGTAGCACTGACTACCTCATTGAGATTATGTGGCGGGATATCTGTCGCCATACCCACCGCAATACCGGTGGTGCCATTGAGTAAAATACTCGGCACACGGGCGGGTAATATCTCGGGTTCTTCTAGGGAGGCGTCAAAATTGGGGCGCCAGTTACTGGTACCCTGACCCAATTCAGCCAGTAGCAATTCTGCATATTTTGAGAGCTTAGATTCGGTGTAACGCATCGCCGCAAATGACTTAGGGTCATCCTGAGAACCCCAGTTGCCCTGACCATCGACTAGCGGATAACGATAGGAAAAAGGCTGCGCCATCAACACCATAGCTTCATAGGCGGCACTATCACCGTGGGGGTGAAATTTACCAATCACATCACCCACTGTTCTGGCTGATTTCTTATATTTAGCCGTGGCTTTTAAGCCTAACTCACTCATGGCATAAACAATGCGTCGTTGCACTGGCTTTAGACCATCGCCAATGTGCGGAAGGGCGCGATCGAGAATCACATACATTGAATAATCAAGGTATGCCTGCTCGGTGTAGCTACTCAGTGATCGGCTCTCAAGACCCTGATCATTAAAGGTTACTGTATCGTTCATTACCCTTCCTTTGTCTTATTCTATTTACAGATTGCCGGTATCGGCCAAATTACCTTTGGTTTCTAACCATTGACGCCTGTCTGGCGAGCGCTTTTTTGCCAACAGCATATCGAGCACAGAATTGGTATCGTCGCCCGGCTCTAGAGTCAGCTGTACTAGACGCCTTGTATCGGGATCCATGGTGGTCTCTCGCAGCTGAAGTGGATTCATTTCCCCCAAGCCTTTAAAGCGTTGAACGTTCACCTTGCCGCGTTTTCCTTCCGCCTCTATTCGATCGAGAATGCCCTGTCTCTCGGCATCATCAAGTGCGTAATAGACATCTTTACCCACATCAATTCTGAACAGGGGCGGCATGGCTACATACACATGACCGCTGGCGACCAGCGGTCGAAAGTGACGGACAAATAGCGCGCAGAGCAGGGTGGCAATATGTAATCCATCGGAATCCGCATCAGCAAGAATACACACCTTGTGATAACGCAAATCCTCTACTGACTCTAGCCCAGGATCCACCCCCAGAGCGACAGAGATATCATGTACTTCTTGAGAGCCAAGAATCTCCTGAGATTCCACTTCCCAAGTATTAAGTATCTTGCCGCGCAATGGCATGATCGCTTGATTTTCTCGATTGCGCGCCTGTTTAGCAGACCCTCCCGCCGAGTCACCCTCAACCAAAAATATTTCACACTGTTCTGGCTCATCGCTTGAACAATCCGCTAATTTACCCGGCAGCGCTGGTCCCTGTGTAATCTTTTTGCGCACCACTTTCTTACTGGCACGCATCCGTCGTTGGGCATGCAAAATACAGAGTTCAGCAAGCTTTTCTGCTTCTTCGGTATGCTGGTTCAGCCATAAACTAAAGGCATCCTTAACTACGCCAGCAATGAATGCCGCTACCTCTCGTGAAGATAAGCGATCTTTAGTCTGCCCAGAGAACTGTGGGTCCGCCATTTTTGATGACAACACAAAACTACAGCGGTCCCAAATGTCGTCTGGAGTAAGCTTTACGCCTCGGGGTAGAAGGTTGCGAAATTCACAAAATTCTCGCATGGCCTCTAAAAGGCCTGTGCGCAATCCATTAACATGGGTTCCGCCCTGTGGCGTTGGAATTAAATTCACATAACTTTCTTGAACGACTTCGCCACCATCAGGGAGCCATTGCACCGCCCAGTCCACCGCTTCATTTTCTGCGGAAAATGCGCCGATAAAAGGCTCTAATGGTAATACTTCCCAGCCATGCAATGCATCTGCAATATAATCTTTTAGACCATCTTCGTAATACCACTCCAAGCTTTCACTGGTATTTTCATCATAAAAGCTCATGGTAAGGCCACTGCATAAAACTGCCTTAGCTCTTAACACATGGCGAAGTCTTGAAACGCTAAATTTAACCGAATCAAAATATTCCGGATTAGGCCAAAAACGCAAAATTGTTCCTGTATTGCGCTGTCCACAGCTATCAACTACAGCTAAATCTGAAGTTTTATCGCCATTGGCAAACTGTATTTGATGTACATTGCCACCTCTTTTAACTGTGACATCTAACCGATCAGATAGGGCATTGACCACCGATACACCTACACCGTGAAGGCCGCCAGAAAACTGGTAATTGTTATTAGAAAACTTTCCGCCCGCATGCAATGTAGAAAGAATAACCTCCACCCCAGGCAAGCCCTGTTCTGGATGGATATCTACCGGCATACCTCGACCATCGTCACAGACTGACAGTGAGCCATCTTTATGCAGAGTGACATCCACACGACGCGCATGACCAGCCAAAGCCTCGTCAACACTGTTGTCGATAACCTCTTGAGCCAAATGATTAGGGCGACTGGTGTCCGTATACATACCGGGACGTTTTTTGACTGGATCTAGCCCCGTGAGTACTTCAATATCTTCTGCGTTATAGTTGCTCATTATTTAAGAGTACTTTTTCAGTTATTAGTTTTTATGCGCGTTAAGTAAAAATTCCATATTTGCTGGCAAATGTCGCTGATAGTCCACAAAACTATGGTCGCCTCCATCCTCTGTCTCAATATGACAACCCTGATAGCGATGCTGTGCCAGACGGTAATCTAATACCTCGTCACCTGTTTGCAATAGCAGCTTATAATTTTTCTTTCGCTCAATTTTCTCTGGATTCAAACTCACATATTCTTCAATATGCTCAGGCTCAAAAATCCAGCGCTCGCCCGTCATAAAATTCTCATTTTCTCCCAACCAAGAGTGTAACCCAGAACCTGGGTTGACGGCAGGATTTATCAGTACGGCTGGCAAGTTATATTGCTCTGCTAAACAGGTGGCGAAAAAACCGCCCATCGAACTGCCCACTAAAAAAATGGGCTGAGGAAGATAGGCTTCCACTATCAGCCTAAGCTCACTCATAACATCAGAAGCATAGGGAGAAAGTTGCGGGCAAATAAACTTTATAGCGGGAGTATTTTTGACCATCCATCGCTGAGTTTCAATCGCTTTTTTGGACTGCGGTGAACTATTGAAACCATGCAAATAAAGAAGCATAGACATAGGGTTATCAGACAATTGAGTTAGCCAATATTATAGTGCATAAACGCCTGTTGTCAGCGTCAAATTAACCATGATTATTTGCTTGGGTAATCTACTCGATTAATACCGGTTTCAATATGACCATCTGGCTGTAGATCTAGCCATCGATAAGCGGGTTTTTTATCAGTAAGAGCAAACTGATCTGAATTTTCTGCAAACTGGAAACAGGTTGATGGCGTCGAATAAACCTTAATCCCTTGCCAATCAGTTTCATGTTGCTGGTGAATATGACCGGTTATTACCGCTTTCACATTGCCATTGGCAACTAACAGGCTATGCAATTTTTGATGATTAGATATTCGGTGCTCGTCAAGCCACTGGCTATTCAACGACACTGGACTATGATGCATGGCAACCAACAGATATTTATCTTTTAATTGCTCAAGTTGCTCTTCCAGCTGAGTAAACTGTTGGTTTGATATTTTCCCTCCAGCTTGACCTGGGACCGAGCTATCTATCATTAATACAGCCCAATGCTCATGCTCATAGACTGGCAAATAGGGATAATCTGATAAATACTCTTGCATCAGTGATAGACGGTCATGATTGCCTGGAAGCCAAATGGCCCGTTTTTTGTTTTGTATCAAAATTTTATTTAACTGCTGGTAGGCCCCTGGCTGTGCGTCACTGGCGAGATCCCCAGTAAGCACTAGTATTTCTTCACCATTACTGTTTGACTCAAAGGCTGCCAATACTGCTTTAAAAGAATCTAATGTATTGAAACCCCTGCATTGATAATCTGCAGTTGGCCCTAGATGAAGATCCGTCATCTGAATTAATTTTAAAATGCTCAAGATCTAACTGCTTTTTGCTTTTGCAATTCGTTTGTGACGAAGCGCCTGATATAAAAGCTCGCCTAAGAACACATTCCACTGCCATTTTTCATCTCTAGACTGGGGACCTTTGCGCTCAACCAACGCCCAAGGAATGCAACTGTCCGAGCACCATTCAATCACCTCAGCCATTCTGGCATCGCGATAAATGCGCACTTTCATTTCAATACTTGGCAACCATTGGGGCGTTTCGGCAATAATTTTAATCGCTAAAGTAGTCGTAAATCTCGCCGAATCGATCACCTCAAATTGGATCTGTGACCGACTGTTTTTAGCCACACAGAACGAACTCCCCAAATCAGGATGTACCCCGACAAGGCGGGCAATTCGGCTAAAGTTGAGCTCGCATTCTTTGTGTAAACAAGCCAAACTAAAATTCTGTCTCTGCATAAGAAAACACATTTATAAGTTTTGAAAAATATACCCGA
>JAHEHM010000006.1:0-8380 GCA_024644585.1 Porticoccaceae bacterium
TTAGAAAGCGGTAAATTTGAGCCTAATACAACTATTGATACCCATCCGGGCTATCTGAAAGTTGATTACAAAGAACTGAAAGACCAAAGAAATTACGGATTGCTGGATCTTGCCGGCATTATCTCTAAATCCAGTAATGTAGGGACTTCCAAGATTGCTTTGCAGTTAAATCCCAATGAAACCCGAGAGTTATTTGAGCGTGTTGGGTTTGGTGAAAATGTTGGCAGTGGTTTCCCCGGTGAAACCAGCGGTAGCCTGCCGGCACATCGTCGCTGGGATTCTGTTACACAGGCAACTTTTTCCTTTGGTTATGGTTTAAGCGCTTCTTCCTTACAGTTGGCCCGAGCCTATGGAGTATTGGCTAGCAATGGAGTGCGTAAAGAAGTTTCCCTGTTGCCGGTGGACTCAGCTCCAGAGGGCGTGAGAATTATCGATGAAGGCATAGCGGATGAAATGCGTTACATGCTTCATGCAGCCACAGGTAAAAAAGGAACAGGCAATCGAGCCAGTATTAAAGGTTATTCGGTAGGTGGAAAAACCGGTACCCTGCACAAGCCAAACAGTGCAGGCGGTTACCATGAGAGAGTTTATATGTCTGCCTTTGCGGGCTTTTCTCCTATTGATAACCCACGTTTGGTAACAGTTGTAGTTGTCGACGAGCCCAGCCAAGGAGATTACTTTGGTGGCGTAGTTGCGGCACCCGTTTTTTCTGAGGTTACAGGAAATGCGTTGCGTCTAATGCAGGTGACGCCTGATCAGGTCAAGGCGAATGGCCCCATAGTAAAGCGCTCAGATGCGGTGCTGCGAGGGGAATCATGATGACGCTAGCTAAAAAATATTTTTTATCACTAGAAACCCTTGTAGAGGGGTTTTCGACCAATACCCTGAATTCAACTGTTTCTGTTAGCGGTATAACCATTGATAGTCGATTGGTTAAACAGGGTGATTGTTTTGTAGCCTTAAAGGGTACTCAAACAGATGGTGCTCATTATATTGAACAGGCAATTGGGGCTGGGGCTGTGGCTGTTTTGGTAGACGCGCAGTCGGAGCTTTCAGTTGATCAAAGTCGCCTATCGGTTCCAGTTATAGCCATTAATCAATTGTCCTCTCGGCTGTCTGAAATCGCTGGGCGGTTTTATGGCAACCCATCCCATGATATGGATGTCGTTGCCTTTACCGGTACTAACGGAAAAACAACCTGCTCCCTGTTATATGCCCAGCTATTGGCCAAAGCTAAGGTCTTAGGTGAGCAGCAAAAATCTTCTTATATTGGCACTACTGGTTATGGCGTTGCCGAGTCGCAGTCTGTAAATACCTCAGATCAATTATTTAAAGCTAAGCGTTCGGGTGATATTCAGTTAACTACGCCAGATGCAGTATCAGTGCAAAGAATAATAGCTGAATTGGCAATGAACGGTTCACAATCTGTTGCCCTAGAGGCCTCATCCCATAGTTTAGTGCAGTGTCGCCTAGAGTCTATTGAGATTGATATTGCGGTGTTCACCAATTTAAGTCGTGACCACCTAGATTATCACCCAGATTTAGAGAGTTATGCGGCCGCCAAGGCTCGCCTTTTTGAATTACCTTCAGTGCAAACTGCAATTATTAATTTAGATGATGCTGTGGGTGTAGAAATAGCCGCTAATTTACCATCAGCGATGCAACTAATTACCTTTAGTTTGGATAATCAGGCAGCAGATATTTATTGTCAGAAAATTGATTTAGATGCATCAGGTATTCGCGCTCAGCTTATGACCCCATGGGGCGAGGGTGAAATAATCTCTAGTCTTATCGGTAGCTTTAATCTCAGTAATTTACTGGCAGTTGTCGCAGCGGCCTGCGCTCGAGGCGTAACTCTAGAGAATTGCTTGCAGTTGTTGCCTGAGTTGCAGGCAGCACCCGGTCGTATGCAGTCAGTATCTGTTAGCGCAGAGCCTCAGGTAATAATCGACTATGCCCATACGCCCGATGCGCTCGAGAAAGCGCTTCAGGCAATTAAGCCCTATTGCTTGGGGCAGTTATGGTTGGTATTTGGCTGTGGTGGAAATCGCGATACGGGTAAGCGAATTGAAATGGGGAAAATTGCTGATCAATACGCAGATAGAATTATTGTTACCAATGATAATCCGCGGTTTGAGCAACCCGAGCAGATTGCTGAGCAAATCATCGAAGGGATCGATGGTGATGTTAATGTTGAGCTAGATCGTAGGCGTGCTATTTCAACCAGTATTATTCAGGCAGAAAGCCAAGACATTATCCTAATTGCTGGCAAGGGCCATGAAGACTATCAGATTATAGGCGACACTCGACTCTCCTTTAGTGATCAGCAAGAGGCATTAATTGCCTTAGAAGCAGTGCTAGCCTCGCGCGAGCATCATAATAAAGGCGGTGTCTCATGATAACTGAGTTACGCCTAACTGACGCTGCATTGGCCTTTGGTGGCACGCTATTAAATCCAGACTGTGGGTTTTCTCAGGTTTCAATTGATAGTCGCCAAATATCTGAGGGTCAGTTATTTGTAGCGCTTGAAGGTGAGCGTTTTGATGCCCATGAATTTCTTGAAGAAGTTACCACCCTTGCCTGCGGGCTAGTGGTTTCGAAGCCCAATAAAAAATTACCGATTCCCCAGTGGGTTGTTGAAGACACAACTTCAGCCTTGGGGCAGTTGGCGCATATGAAGCGCGAGCTTCTTAACGGACCATTAATTGCAATTACGGGTAGCAGTGGAAAAACCTCTGTTAAAGAGATGATTGCCTCTGTATTAGGTCAGGAATCTAAGGTTCATGCCACTGAGGGCAATTTAAATAATCATATTGGTGTGCCATTAACATTGCTTTCGATGCCGACTGATACTGATTTTGCCGTGATTGAGATGGGTGCAAGTGCGATAGGTGAAATTGCTTACCTATGCGATATTGCGCGTCCCGATGTGACTCTGGTTAATAATATTCAGCATGCACATATTGAAGGCTTCGGTTCAATTGAGGGCGTAGCCACAGCCAAGTCAGAAATTTACAGAGGTCTTAAGCCTTCTGGGACTGCAGTTATTAATTTGGACCTTGGCTGGTCAGATGCTTGGTTGACTGAGTTTTCCGATAAGCAATGCCTAACTTTTTCTACCGAACAGAATAATGCAGATGTAGTCGCTGAGAACATCTGCGTTTTGGATACAGGTTGTTGTCAGTTTGATCTATGTAATGGCAAGGCCAGAAAATCAGTGACCTTACCTGTGCCTGGAATCCATTCAGTTAAAAATGCCGTTGCTGCCGCCGCCTGCTGTATAGCCGCTGGTGTATCTCTTGATCAAATCCTGATGGGACTAACTGCGGTGAAGCCTGTTGCTGGTCGACTTAATCTTCATCAGTTAACCGATAATGTCGCGCTATTCGATGATACCTACAACGCCAATCCAGATTCTTTTATGGCAGCTATTGATGTGCTGGCTAATACACAGGGCTATCGCCTGTTAGTGATGGGGGATATGGCAGAGTTGGGCGAAAAGGCTATGGAAATGCATGGTGAAATTGGTCGCTATGCTGCAGAAAAAGGCATTGAGGCGCTTTATTCGGTAGGCGTTTTAAGTGCGGTCGCTAGCGATGCATTCGGTGGTAATCATTTTTCAGATAAGCAGGCATTAATGGCTGCTTTAGACGATGTCTGTGCAAAAAAATCAAAGGTAACCCTGCTAGTAAAAGGGTCGCGAAGTTCTGGTATGGAGGAAGTAGTAACAATGCTTTCTAACAAGGAGAAAAGCTAATGCTGTTATGGCTTGCTGAATATTTAAGTGACTTTTATAAACCATTTTCTGTGGTTCAGTATCTAACCCTTCGCGGCATTTTTGCGGTGTTAACCGCCTTGCTTATTAGTTTAATTGCCGGCCCTAAGGTGATTCGGTTACTGAATCGATTGCAGATGGGTCAGGCTATTCGTTCAGATGGGCCCAAGAGCCATCTTGAAAAAGCGGGTACACCGACCATGGGTGGCTCACTGATTTTAATAGCCATATTTGTGAGTGCCTTACTATGGTCAGATTTGAGTAATCGCTATGTCTGGGTGGTTATGGCGGTAACTTTTTTCTTTGGACTCATTGGTTGGGTTGATGACTACCGCAAGGTGGTAGAAAAAAATCCTCGCGGCTTGCCTGGTCGTTGGAAGTATTTCTGGCAATCGGTGGTAGGGCTAGCGGCAGCTCTTTTCCTATACGACAACGCACAGAGTCCCGCTGATTTAGAGCTAATTGTTCCGTTCTTTAAGGATGTGGCTATTTATTTGGGTCCATTATTTGTTGTATTGGCCTATTTCGTGATTGTTGGAACCAGTAATGCGGTGAATTTAACCGATGGCCTTGATGGTTTGGCAATTTTGCCCACGGTACTTGTTGCCGGTGCCTTAGGTATCTTTGCTTACCTAACTGGTAACTTTCAATTTGCGGGCTATTTACATATTCCTTACATAGCCGGTGCCGGCGAGTTATTGATTTTCACTGCGGCTATCTGCGGAGCCGGACTGGGTTTTCTGTGGTTTAACACCTATCCCGCCATGGTGTTTATGGGCGATGTAGGCTCACTGGCATTAGGCGCTGCATTAGGCGTGATTGCGGTCATAGTTCGTCAAGAAATTGTATTAATGATTATGGGTGGTGTTTTTGTGATTGAGACCCTGTCGGTGATTTTGCAGGTCGGCTCATACAAATTAACCGGTAAGCGCATTTTTAGAATGGCGCCCCTGCATCATCATTATGAATTAAAAGGTTGGCCAGAGCCGCGAGTCATTGTGCGCTTCTGGATAATTACTGTGATGTTAGTCCTTATCGGACTGGCAACTTTGAAGTTACGTTAAGGGTTGGAAAAATAAGTGGCCGAAATTATTGTAACTAATCGCAAAACTGCAATCCTTGGCATGGGAGCTACGGGTCTGTCCGTGGCTGCCTTTTTTGATGCACAGGATATAGCATTTGATCTTGCGGATAGTCGTAATGAGCCACCCAATTTAGCGGCTGTTTCAAAGCAGTATTCAAAGGCTGAGGTTATCACAGGTGCATTTGATGCCGAATTTCTCTGCCGATACAACCGCTTGATTGTGAGCCCAGGTATTTCACTGAATGAACCCGCTTTGGTTGTGGCTAAAGAAAAGGGTGTTGAGTTACTGGGTGATCTTGAACTATTCCTCGAACAGGTCGAGGCGCCGGTGATTCTTATTTCGGGCTCTAATGGTAAAAGCACAGTCACCGAGCTTGTAGCTCAAATGGCCAAAGATAGCGGTTTAATAACTGCAGTGGGCGGCAATCTGGGTACGCCGATGCTAGAGCTTCTCGATCAACGCAATGAACTCTATGTGATTGAGGTATCTAGCTTTCAGCTAGAATTGTTGAATGACAGCCGTGGTGCTATTGCTGGATTACTAAATATCAGCCCTGATCATCTTGATCGATACAACAATCTTCAGGATTACCATACAGCTAAGCATCGAATATTCCGCGGTGCGAGTAAAGTGGTTGTGAATCGTGAAGATGTTTTGACGCGACCATTAATTTCAACTCAAATTCCAATGATTAGTTTTGGTTTGAACCAATCAGATCTTGGTAATTTTGGGGTATTACAGGGGCTTGAACAGGGTTATTTATCCTATGGCATTGAGCGCCTAATGCGTATCGATCAAATTGCATTAAAGGGCTCCCATAACATTGCTAATGCACTGGCAGCATTGTCCTTGGGTTATTGTGTTGATCTGCCCATGCAGAGCATGCTGGATACCTTGAAAGTATTCAAAGGTTTGCCCCATCGCTGCCAGACTGTTCGAACTATAGATTCGGTAGTCTATATTAACGATTCAAAAGCCACCAACGTGGGTGCAACTGTTGCCGCGCTAAAAGGGTTTGGTGCTAAAGATCATAAAAATATTATTCTTATTGCTGGTGGTCAGGCCAAGGGCCAAGATTTTTCAGCCCTACAGAAAGTCGCTAAAAAGGTTGTTAAGCGCGTTATTTTAATCGGTGAAGACGCAGGTCAATTAAGATCGGCGCTAAACGATTGCGTTGAAATTGAAATAGTTGATTCTATGCAGTCAGCCCTATTTAGCTGTCATCAAGCCGCTGAATCTGGCGACACTGTGCTGTTATCACCTGCCTGTGCAAGCTTCGATATGTTTGATGGTTTCGAGCATCGCGGGCATTGTTTTATTGAAGCGGTAGATGCCATGGCATCGGCTCAAGGAAGTGTCCAATGAGTCAATCAATACCCTTGAAAACAATGGCTCAGAGAAACGACAGCTGGTACGTTGATAGTAAGCTTTTAGTGCCAGCAATGGCATTATTGTCTATCGGCTTAATTATGGTGGCGTCCTCATCATTTAGTTATGCTGAGCATAGATTTGATGATCAATTTTATTTTGTTAAGCGGCATTTCGCCTATCTTCTGTTGAGTATGGGCGCTATTGCTGTGGGCTTTTATACCTCGCCAACAGTCTGGTCAAAATACAGTCTCGCATGGATACTATTATCGATTCTTCTGCTTATTGCGGTGCTTGTTCCCGGCGTTGGGCTAAATCTTAATGGCAGTCGTCGCTGGTTAGGTGTGGGTGGATTTACTCTGCAGGTTTCTGAGTTTGTTAAAGTGGCTACGGTTATTTTCCTTGCCGCGCAACTGGAAAGATATCGCGATACTCTTAGTGACAGCTGGCCGCAGTTTCTTAAATTAATGGCCGTGGTCATGGTGCTTTCAATACTGCTTATTCTTGAGCCTGATTTTGGGTCAGTAGGAGTTTTGGGCTGTACCTTTATGGTGATGCTGTTTTTAGGTGGCTCGCATATTCGTCAATTTTTATCGGTATTAGTGTTAGCCGCATTATCGTTCTGGGTGATGGCTACTGCAGCGCCCTATCGTATGGCACGATTAACCGCATATTTGGATCCATGGTCAGACAAGTTTGATTCTGGTTACCAGCTAACGCAGTCATTAATTGCCTTTGGTCGCGGGGAGTTATTCGGTGTTGGCTTGGGTCAGTCAGTGCAAAAAATGCTGTATTTACCCGATGCACACACAGACTTTGTATTTGCCATCTATGCCGAGGAATTTGGTTTTGTTGGTGTCATATTCCTTCTATTCTTATATAGCTTTTTTGTGGTGCGTATTATGCACCTCGGCAAAAAAGCCATTAGTCGTCAAAATTGGTATGCCGCCTATGTATTAATAGGTTTTGGACTCATTCTCAGCGGTCAGGCATTTATTAATCTGGGGGTTAATGCAGGTTTGTTGCCTACTAAGGGTCTTACTCTGCCATTTATTAGTTATGGTGGCAGTAGCCTGTTAGTTTGTTGTGCCATGTTAGGCATGATGCTGCGGCTAAGTCATGAGTTAGAGCGTACTAAAACTGTTTCGGGGAGGTCTGGCTATGAGCGATAGAAGACATTCCCGAGTAATGATCATGGCCGGCGGAACCGGTGGCCATGTGTTCCCAGCCCTAGCAGTTGCTGAAATATTGATGGCAAATAATGTCGATGTTTCCTGGTTGGGTACGCGCAAAGGTATCGAATCTCAATTGATCCCTCAGCGTGGAATTGATTTAAATTATTTAAATATTGAAGGGCTGCGAGGTCGTGGTTTGTTAGCACTTTTAAGAGCGCCCTTTAAATTACTGTCTTCAGTACTGCAGGCCTGTTCGGTTATCAGCCAATTCAATCCATCAGTTGTTCTAGGTATGGGTGGTTTTGCCTCGGGGCCTGGCGCAGTCGCTGCAAAATTAAAAGGCATACCGCTGGTTATTCACGAGCAAAATTCAGTGGCCGGAACAACCAATAAACTCTCTGCCAAGTTAGCCACGAAAATAATGCAGGGCTTCCCAAATACCTTTAAACAGGCTGAGTGGTGCGGTAATCCTATTCGATCAGAAATAGCTGCTTTACATCATGATTCAGGTCGACTTGCAAATAGATCAGGTCCACTGCGCGTGCTTGTTTTAGGCGGTAGTCGGGGTGCCTTGGCAATTAACAAAATAATACCTCAGGCACTGGCCGCAATTGACAGTCAGCACAGGCCTGAAGTTCTTCATCAGGTGGGTGATAAACACCTTGAGCTTACCCAAAACCTGTACCTAGAGCAGGGTCATGATATTAATTCATCAGCCATAAGCATTGTTCCTTTCATTGATAAAATGGACCAAGCCTATGCATGGGCTGACTTTGTTATCTGCCGCTCAGGTGCGCTCACAGTAGCTGAGCTAACTGCAGTTGGGTTGGGCGCCTTTTTGATTCCTTTCCCTTATGCCATCGATGATCACCAGACCGTTAACGGTCAATGGCTGGTTGATTCTGGTGCAGCTGAAATGCTATCGGAATCAAATTTAACCGCTGAAAAATTAGCCGACTACATAAAGCAGATTGCCA
>JAHEHM010000006.1:8480-32762 GCA_024644585.1 Porticoccaceae bacterium
TTTATTGTGGGGGGGCGTGTAAATCGAACTGGCACCAATGCTAAATTGGGCGATAGTCGTTATCTTATTGCCGAAGCTGATGAAAGTGATGCATCGTTTTTACATCTTCAGCCAATGGTCTCTGTAGTGACTAATATAGAGCCCGATCATATGGAAACCTATGGTTTCGATTTTGAACAACTAAAAACTACCTATATTGAATTTTTACACAACCTACCTTTCTACGGATTAGCGGTTGTCTGTATTGATGATCCTGTAATTAGAGAATTGATAACGCGTATAGGTCGTCCCACATTGACCTATGGTTTTAGTGAGGATGCGATGTACCGCATAGAACAGTTCTCTATGGTCAACGGACTTGCTGAGTTTGTGATTAACCGACCGGATAACCGATCGACTCTATCTATTCGTATGCAGATCCCGGGGCGTCATAACGCCTTAAATGCAGCAGCAGCCATTGCTGTAGCTAGCGATGAGGGTATTGCAGACCAGGCAATTATTAGCGGATTGGAAAAATTCTGTGGGGTTGGTCGTCGTTTCGAAATCATTGCTGAATACCCCGTTGAAAATAATTCAGAGCTAGGTACAGCCATGTTAGTGGATGACTATGGACATCATCCTACAGAGCTTAAGGCAACCATTGATGCAGTTCGCGATGGTTGGCCAGATAAACGCCTGATTATGATTTTTCAGCCTCATCGCTACAGTCGAACCAGAGATTTATACGAAGACTTTGTGCAGGTTCTTTCTGAAGTTGATCTGCTAATGATTCTTGACGTTTATGCTGCTGGCGAAGAGCCGATAGTGGGTGCGGGTAGCAAGAATTTATGCAATAGCATTCGTCAGCGAGGCGGCATAGATCCACTGTATGTGGAGTCTATGGAAGATATTCCTAATCTCGTGGCCAGTCAGGTTAAACCCGATGATATCGTTTTGACCCAGGGCGCCGGCAGTGTCACCAAGTTGGTATCTATGCTCAAAGAAAGCCAGTTAAAGCCAATCAAAGGAGATCGCAAATGACCGCTAATCTCACTGATTTTGGCAGAGTCGCTGTACTTTATGGCGGCACATCATCGGAGCGTGAAATTTCACTGCTAACCGGAGCAGCAATTATTCAAGCCCTTGAATTATTGGGGATAGAAACAGTGGCTATCGATATCAAAGAAAATGCATTAGAGGCTATCGCTAAGGCGAATGTTGATCGCGCCTTTATTGCATTGCATGGTCCTGGTGGTGAAGACGGAACTCTTCAGGGTGCCTTGGAATACCTAAAAATACCCTATACCGGAAGCGGCGTAATGGCATCAGCATTGGCTATGGATAAATTGCGTTGCAAGCAGCTATGGAAAGGTATTGGCTTAGCCACAACAGATTTTGCCGCACTTCACCAAAGTACCGATTGGCAGGCAACCATGAATCAGCTGGGTGGCTCGGTGGTCGTTAAGCCGGCCTGTGAAGGGTCAAGTGTGGGCATGAGTGTCGCTAAATCGGCACAGCAGTTAGAACAGGCATGGCAGTTGGCAGCCCAATATGACGCCAAAGTACTGGCTGAGCCACAGCTAACAGGTGATGAATACACTGTCGCTATTTTGGATGGTAAGGCGCTGCCCTCAATTAGAATCCAAGCTAATGCGACATTTTACGACTATGAAGCAAAATATCATTCAGATAAAACCGAATACTTCTGCCCCTCAGGTTTAGATGCCGAAAGGGAACAAGAGTTAGCCCAATTGAGTATTAACGCATTTGACAGTATTGACGGTCGCGGTTGGGGTCGGGTTGATGTGATGACTGACCAAAACGGCAATTTTAACCTGCTCGAAGTTAATACAGTCCCCGGTATGACCAGTCATAGTCTTGTACCCATGGCTGGACTAGCAGCAGGACTAAAATTTGAAGATGTTGTTCGCGCTATATTGGAGGGGTCACTCTAATGAATCGTTCAACCCAGCAGAGCCATAAAACAACTAGCCAAGATTCTGGTAGCTTTATTGAAAGCTTGCTCGATAACCTCAGTACCCTAATAACAGTGATGTTATTTTGCGCCATTGCCTATGGTGCAGTGCTGGCCATTAATCATCTAGATAAACCCATTGCCAAAGTCAGCATAGAGGGTGAGTTTAGATATATAGAGCAGCAGCAATTTATTGAATTGGTTAACGGTCAAATCAGTGGTGGATTTATAACCATTGACCTAAGATCGCTACAGGACGTTCTGCATCAGCACCCCTGGGTTGCAGAGGTTAGTATCCAGCGACAGTGGCCCGCTAATTTACAGATCAATGTGATTGAAGAAGTTCCTATTGCGCGTTGGGGGGATGATTCCTTCCTCAACCGAACAGGCGACAAATTAACCATCAAAGATAATAGTCACCTGTCTAATCTACCTCTGATGACGGCAAAATTTGGCAGCTCATCAGAAGTCATGAAACAGTATCAAAGACTAGCAGATTTACTGTTACCTACCGGACTCAAGCTTGCCAAGATGGAGCTAGATGCTTTAGGCGCATGGCAGGTAGAGACCAGTAACGGTATCAAGCTGATTCTAGGTAGAAATCATATAGGCGAAAAAATAAGACGTTTGGTTATGGTATGGCGATCTGATCTTCATCAGCAATCGGCAAAAATAAAAACCATCGATCTGCGTTATCCAAACGGCCTAGCGGTCGCTTGGCGAAATTCAAAAGCAGTTGCGGCTGCAAACAAAGACCCAATAAGGAAAGCAACTATTGTCCGCGGATGATGGTTGTTTAATGAGGAAATAAAATGGCTAATACCAATGAACAAAATATGATTGTGGCTCTAGATATAGGGACATCCAAGGTGGTGGCTATTGTCGGAGCGATCAGTCCAAATGGTGATATAGAAATCATCGGCACCGGTATGCATGCTTCTGGAGGCCTCAAAAAGGGCGTGGTGGTAAATATCGAAGCCACGGTTAATTCTATTGAGAGAGCCATCGAAGAAGCGGAATTAATGTCCGGTTGTTCAATTCATTCAGTCTATGCAGGCATTGCCGGAAGCCATATTCGCAGCCTTAATTCTCACGGTATTGTGGCTATTCGCGACAAAGAGGTCCAGCCCGCGGATGTGGATCGCGTAATCGATGCCGCTCGAGCTGTAGCCATACCGGCTGATCAAGAAATTCTCCATGTATTACCTCAGGAATACATTATCGATGACCAAGAGGGTGTGCATAAACCTATTGGCATGTCAGGTGTTCGCTTAGAAGCCAAGGTTCATCTAGTTACCTGTGCCGCCAATGCCTCGCAAAATGTTAAAAAATGCATTCGTCGCTGTGGTTTAGAGGTAGATAACGTGGCCCTAGAACAATTAGCTTCTAGCTATGCAGTACTAACGGAAGATGAAAAACAACTGGGTGTAGCGCTAGTAGATATTGGCGGTGGTACCACGGATATCGCAATCTTTACTGAGGGTGCGATTCGTCATACGGGTGTAATACCCATTGCTGGCGACCAGGTAACCAATGATATCGCTATGGCCTTGCGAACACCCACAGCTCAGGCAGAAGAACTGAAAATTAAGTATGCCTGCGCACTGGCCAAATTAGCGCGCCCAGAAGAGACCGTTAAAGTCCCAAGTGTGGGCGAACGCGCAGCCAGAGATATGTCGAGACAACTATTGGCAGAAGTCGTCGAGCCAAGATATGACGAGCTATTCACACTGGTTCAAGCCGAGTTGCGACGCAGTGGTTTCGAAGAGTTAATCGCGGCCGGTATTGTTTTAACCGGCGGCACATCAAAGATGGAAGGTGTCAGTGAATTAGCTGAAGAAATTTTCCATATGCCAGTAAGAATTGGAACCCCAACCGGTGTTAAAGGGCTGACCGATATAGTCAACAACCCTATTTATTCAACCGGTGTGGGGCTGTTGCACTTTGGGGTGCAAGAGCAAGCAAGACACGGAATTAAAGAAGCAGTTAATCAGGAAGGTAGCAACATATTAGAAAAGTTTAAGAATTTTTTACAGGGCGGCGTATAGGCCCACAACACACAGGTTTTAATTTAATTTTTTGAGGCGCAAAAAAGGGGAAGTATATGTTTGAGTTAGTGGATAGCATTCCAAAAAATGCAGAAATAAAAGTGATAGGTATAGGTGGTGGCGGTTGTAACGCGGTTCGTCACATGATGGAAAGCAACATCGACGGCGTAGACTTTATCTGCGCTAATACCGATGCTCAATCACTGAACGATATGAGTCAGGCAACGGTTCTTCAGTTGGGCGGAAGCCTAACCAAAGGTCTTGGCGCAGGGGCTAACCCTGAAGTAGGTCGTCAGGCTGCTCTTGAAGATAAAGATAGAATTGCCCAGGCTCTCGATGGTGCAGATATGGTCTTTATTACCGCTGGCATGGGTGGTGGAACTGGAACTGGTGGTGCGCCAGTGGTTGCTGAAGTGGCTAAGCAAATGGGTATTCTTACCGTTGGTGTAGTAACTCGACCCTTTGGTTTTGAAGGTCGCAAGCGCATGGATCTGGCCAATGAAGGTATTGCACAGCTTAAAGAAAGAGTGGATTCATTAATTATCGTACCCAACGAAAAACTATTACAGGTTTTGGGTAAAGATATGACAGTACTCAACGCCTTTAAACAGGCCAATGATGTACTTTTTGGTGCAGTGCAAGGAATTACCGATTTGATCTTGCTTGATGGCCTGATCAATGTGGATTTTGCCGATGTACGCACGGTTATGTCTGAGATGGGTATGGCGATGATGGGAACTGGTGAAGCCAGTGGTCCAGATAGAGCTGTAGTGGCTGCCGAAGCCGCAGTCAGATGTCCGCTGCTAGAAGATATTAACCTGCATGGTGCGAAAGGTATTCTGGTAAATATTACCAGTGGCTATGATCAAACCTTGGGTGAATTCGAAGAAGTGGGTAACACGGTGCGTGAATTTGCCGATGAAGATGCCACAATTATTGTAGGCAGTGTATTTGATCCTGAGCTTGAAGATCAGCTACGTGTCACTGTGGTCGCAACAGGGTTGCGTTCTCCAGCAGAGCAGTCGGGTCCGAGAGCGGTTGTTTTTGATAACCAGCCACCAAGAAGAGTGGGTGGCGATATTGATTATGGTCGTCTTGATCAGCCTACGGTCAATCGCAGAAGTGCCCCAACCAATAATAGTGGTGAGGCAACAGCTCGTAAGTTAGATGCTCAGTTGGATACAGAAACTGATTATTTAGATGTCCCCGCTTTTTTACGCAAGCAGGCGGACTAAAACAGTAAAAGCCTCCTGCCACCGCGCCTCGGATTATATCCTTGGTGGTAGGAGGGCTTGTCTGTTAGAATGCACGGCCATAGAAGAGAGCTGTGTACAATCATGGTGAGGCAACGAACCCTTAAAAATTCGATACAGGCCAATGGTGTTGGACTTCACACCGGCGAAAAAGTGTACCTGACACTTCATCCCTCAGCGCCAGACACTGGTGTAGTATTCCGTCGTATCGACCTTGATCCCGTTGTTGAAATCCCAGCTAAAGCTGAAAATGTGGGGGATACAATGTTATCGACCACGTTAATTAAAGAGGGTGTTCGAGTATCCACTGTCGAGCACTTACTTTCAGCTCTTGCCGGTATGGGAATAGATAATTTAATTATTGATGTCTCAGCGCCAGAAATTCCAATTATGGATGGTAGCGCAGCCCCTTTCGTATTCCTTTTGCAATCTGCTGGTATTGAAGAGCAGGAAGCACCCAAAAAATTTATCAGAGTTAAGCGTCCTGTCACTGTAAAGCAGGACGGGAAACAGGCTACATTTAAGCCTTTCGATGGTTTTAAGATAAACTTTGCTATCGACTTTGATCACCCTGTGTTTAAAAATCAAACCCTAAACGCCAGTATTGATTTCTCCAGTACCTCATTTGTCAAAGAAGTGAGTCGAGCGAGAACCTTTGGCTTTATGCATGAATTCGAATACCTCAGAGCCAATGGGCTTGCTAGAGGTGGCAGTTTAGATAATGCCATTGTGGTCGATGACTCACAGATCGTGAATGAAGATGGCTTGCGCTTCGAAGATGAATTTGTAAAACATAAAATTCTCGATGCTATTGGTGATCTCTATCTAATGGGCAACAGCATTATCGGTGAATTTGACGCCCATAAGTCCGGTCATGGCCTCAATAATGCGTCACTATTAGCACTGATTGCTGAAAAAGACGCCTGGGAAATGGTAACCTTTGTTGGCGATGCAGAAGAAGCGCCTATATCCTATAATTCTTAAACTAGCGATCAAATAGTTAAAGGCAATTAATTCCAGTGAAACTTATTTTTATCAGCAAACGTTCGGACAGGGTCAGAACCCTCAGCTTAAATAGCTGGGCGAGGATTCTGCTGTCTACTGCTGTACTGGGAATTCCTGTGGCCGCAGGCACGCTTTTAGGTCTAAAAATGGCTGATGGCCGTTGGCAACAACTGTTTGAAGACCATATAGCGGAAATGCAGAATGAAATAAACGTCAGCCGCGAACAGCTACAATCCGATCGACATCAGGTGACCAATAGTTTATCAATGATGACAGCTAAATTGGCTCAGATGAGAGCCAGCGTTGTCCGTCTTGATGCTCTAGGTGAACAGCTAACTGAGATTTCAGGTATTGATGGTGATGAATTCGACTTCTCAAGTACGCCAGGGTTGGGTGGTCCGCTAGATCAAAGCCAATCCTTTTCGCGCGGTGCCTTAAGCAGACAAACCGATCTTAGCGCACTTATGTCCAGTATTGATCAATCCTTGTCACAGCGTGAAGTTCAACTAAAATTATTGCGTTCAACTCTTTCCGACAAACATCTGATTAACGATCGTCGATTGGCAGGCAGACCCATTGCTAGAGGCTGGATGTCCTCTGCCTATGGTATGCGAACAGACCCATTTAATGGCGAACAGAGATGGCACGGTGGTGTTGATTTTGCCGGCAAGCGTGGCTCAGATATTATTTCAGTCGCTGCGGGCGTGATTACTTGGTCCGGAGAAAAAAGTGGCTATGGCAAGATGGTTGAAGTTAACCATAGCGATGGCTATGTCACTCGATATGCACACAACCAAGAAAATGTCGCTCAATTGGGTACCGTAGTCAAAAAAGGCGATGTAATTGCCAAAATGGGCAGTTCAGGTCGCTCTACGGGGCCTCATGTTCACTTCGAAGTCTTCAAAAATGGTCGGGTGGTAGATCCGGCTACCTATATTCGTCGCACCAGTCGATAATCCTCCCTTTCAATAATATTAAAACCGCGTAAGACCAGGGTCTTATTGTATTTTGAATTGGCTAGGTGAAAATAAATGTTAAGCAAGTTAGTAAAAAGTCTATTTGGCAGTAGCAACGATCGCGAACTGCGAAAAATGCAAAAAACTGTTGATCGTATCAACCAATGTGAAGCTGATTTACAGGCACTCAGTGATCAGCAACTGCAGGACAAAACCGCTGAATATAAATCTCGGGTTGATCTGGGTGAAAGCCTAGATGAAATATTGCCCGAAGCCTTTGCTACGGTTAGAGAGACCGCTAAACGTGTTTTAGATATGCGTCACTTTGATGTGCAGATGATTGGTGGCATTGTTTTGCATCAGGGCAAAATTACCGAAATGCGCACCGGTGAGGGTAAGACGTTGGTGGCTACATTGGCCGCCTATTTGAATGCCTTAGGCGGTGGTAGTGTTCATGTAATTACCGTTAATGATTATCTCGCCAAGCGTGATGCTGAGTGGATGGCACCGCTATTTTCTGCATTGGGTATGTCCGTGGGTATTATTCAATCCTACCAAGGCGCAGATACGCCTAGCTCATTTTTTATTGCCCAGTCTGAACAGATTGAATCTCAAGCCTGTAGCCGCAGAGACGCCTATGCTGCTGATATAGTCTATGGCACTAACAACGAATTTGGTTTCGATTATCTAAGAGAT
This sequence comes from Porticoccaceae bacterium, assembly GCA_024644585.1. Classification (GTDB taxonomy): domain Bacteria; phylum Pseudomonadota; class Gammaproteobacteria; order Pseudomonadales; family Porticoccaceae; genus HTCC2207. The sequence continues at coordinate 16,393 of JAHEHM010000006.1, forward strand.
AATATGGTGTTATCTCTACAAGAAAAATCTCAGCGTGGTCTTTCATTTGCGATTATTGATGAAGTGGATTCCATTCTAATTGATGAGGCGCGAACGCCATTAATTATCTCAGGTGCCGCACAGGACAGTTCTAAACTTTATCAATCAATGAACAGGTTGGTACTAAACCTTAAGCCTCAGCTCGAAAGCGAAACTGTAATTGAAGGCGAAAAGCAAGAGATTACTGGTGACTTTATATTGGATGAAAAGACCCGTGGCGTTGAGCTCACTGAAGTTGGACATCAAAAAATTGAAGAAATTCTAATTAAAGAAGGTCTGCTAGCTGAAGATGAAAGCCTTTATCAGGCGACTAACCTGGGTCTATTACACCATGTGCATTCAGCGCTTCGAGCACAGCATCTTTTCCAAAATGACGTTGAATATATTATTCAAAATAACGAAGCTGTGCTAATTGATGAGCATACTGGTCGAACCATGCCAGGTAGACGACTGTCTGAAGGTCTGCATCAAGCCATTGAGGCAAAAGAAGGGTTAAATATTCAACAAGAAAGTCAGACCCTTGCATCCACGACCTTCCAGAACTACTTCCGCCTGTATTCAAAACTTTCGGGTATGACCGGTACGGCAGATACAGAAGCCTTTGAGTTTCAGCAAATTTATGGCTTGCAGGTGATGGTGATTCCCACCAATGTGCCGGTTCGTCGGGTTGATCACAATGACTTAATTTTTATTTCGCAACAGGAAAAATTTGAAGCGGTTATTGAAGATATTAAGGAATTAGTTGAAAAGGGCGCGCCTATCTTAGTGGGTACAGCATCGGTTGAATCTTCAGAGTTACTTTCGACCCTGTTAAACCAAGCCAAAATCGAACATAGCGTATTAAACGCCAAACAGCATGAGCGCGAAGCCAATATTATTGTTAATGCGGGCCGGCCAGGTGCAGTGACCATTGCCACTAACATGGCGGGTCGTGGTACCGATATTGTGCTGGGGGGTAATCTTGAAGCGGAGTTAAAAGAACTTGCTGAAAAATCACCCACAGAGGAACAGATAGCGGCAGTCAAAGCAGACTGGAAAGAGCGTCAGAAAAAAGTACTTGAGGCAGGTGGACTTCATATTGTAGGTACCGAACGCCATGAGTCGCGTCGTATCGATAACCAGTTGCGTGGTCGTGCGGGACGGCAGGGTGATCCAGGTTGGTCAAGATTTTATCTGTCATTAGAAGATCCTCTGATGCGACTATTTGCCTCTGACCGCGTGAAAAATATGATGCGTGCCATGGGTATGGAGCATGGCGAATCCATCGAACACCGCATGGTAACTAACGCAATTATTAAAGCCCAGCGCAAAGTTGAGGGGCGAAACTTTGATATGCGTAAACATCTTTTGGAATACGATGATGTAGCCAACGATCAGCGACAGGTGGTTTACCAGCAGAGAAACGATTTGCTGACCGATGATGATATTTCGGAGGTCATTACCAATGTGCGTGATGATGTCGTCAACTCAACTATTAGTGCCTATGTTCCTCCCAGTAGTCTTGAAGAGCAATGGGATGTGCCCGGCTTAGAGCAGGCAGTGAAAACTGAGTTTGCCACCCAATTGCCTATACAGCAGTGGCTAGACGATGATCAGCGATTTGATGAAGAACAGTTGCGTGACAAAGTTGTTGTTGAGGTGCAGGCAAATTATGAAGCTAATTATGCCCATGTAGGTGATGCGATGCGTGAAGTTGAACGTCAAATTATGCTTCAACTTGTCGATAATCTTTGGAAAGATCATCTGACTAACATGGACCAGTTGCGTCAGGGTATTGGGCTAAGAGCCTATGCGCAAAAAAATCCAAAGCAAGAATATAAGCGTGAATCTTTCGAGCTATTTGAACAGCTGCTTGAAAATATCAAGCATGAAACTATTCGCTATTTAAGCCATGTTCAAGTGTCTTCGCAAGATGATGTGGCTCGCATGGAGCAGCAGCGAAAAAATCAGGCGCTCAACCACCAATATCAGCATGCAAAGTTAGACGAATTAAATGAATCTGAAACAGAAACTGATCAGAATTCGTCAGATACAGCCAAACCCGTGCTAAGATCAGCACCAAAGGTCGGACGAAATAGTCCCTGTCCCTGTGGGTCAGGTAAAAAATACAAACAATGTTGCGGTAAAATTTAACAATGGCGACAGGTAAAAATACATTTCCAACCATGCATCCAGTTGCAGGATTTCAACTGGGAACTACCTCTGCCGGTATCAAAGTGGCGGGGCGAAAAGATGTCGTGGTTATGAAAATAGCACAAGGTAGTACTGTGGCCGGTGTTTTTACGCAGAATCGTTTCTGTGCCGCGCCGGTGCATATTGCTAAGCAACATATGCAGCTAACTACGCCTAGTTATTTTTTAATTAATACCGGAAATGCCAATGCGGGCACGGGTGAGCAGGGCATGGTCGATAGCCTAAGTTGTTGTCAGGCTGTTGCAGACGCGGCGAAGGTAGTACCCCATGAGGTATTACCCTACTCAACTGGCGTTATTGGCGAGCCATTACCGGTGGATCTAATTTGTCATGCAGTACCAGCCGCATTAGACCAACTATCAGAGCATGGTTGGGCGGATGCCGCAGAGGGCATCTTAACCACGGATACACGCCCCAAGGGTGCATCGATTCAATGTGATATTAACGGCTCTCCTGTAACTATTACAGGTATCTGTAAAGGCTCGGGTATGATTAAGCCCAATATGGCCACCATGCTCGGCTATGTGGCTACGGATGCGGCGATTGATGAAGAGCTATTGCATGCCGCGCTCCGAAAAGCCAATGGCAAATCTTTTAATCGAATCACTGTGGATGGCGATACCTCAACCAATGATGCCGTTATGTTGGTGGCTACGGGTTCCAGTGGTGTGCAAATTGATGAAGCAAACTTTGCGCTATTTTTAGAGCAACTGACGGCTGTTTTCACTGAGCTTGCCCAATCGATTATTCGCGATGGTGAGGGCGCTAATAAATTTGTTACTGTCACAGTGGATAGCGCAGAGAATATTCAGGAAGCACTAGCTGTTGCCTATGCCGTGGCTGAATCGCCATTGGTTAAAACAGCACTTACCGCATCAGACCCAAACTGGGGAAGAATTTTAGCCGCTGTTGGCCGAGCTGATGTCAGTGATTTAGATGTTTCAAAGATTCAGATCAGCCTCAATTCAGTGTTAATTGCTGAAAAAGGAGGAAGGGCTTCAAGTTATACCGAAGCTCAGGGTCAACAAGCCATGCAAGCCGAAGATATCGAAATATTAATTCAGTTAAATCGTGGGCAGGTGTCTGAGACTTTATGGACAACCGATTTAAGCTATGAATATGTCCGAATTAATGCTGAATACAGAACCTAATAAATTGCTCAATATCCCCGCTGATGCTGTACATGTGGCAGTGGGGGTGATTTTCAATTCTAAACAGGATCAAATCCTCATTGCCAAACGCCCCAAACATCTCCATCAGGGTGGGCTATGGGAGTTTCCCGGTGGTAAGGTCAGTTCCGGTGAAGCCGTGGAGCATGCCCTTGCGCGCGAGCTTTTTGAAGAGTTAGGTATTTCAGATATTCAGGCTGAGCCATTGATGGATATTCTGTATGACTATACCGATAAAAAGGTTTACTTAGATATCTGGATAATTCATCAGTTTAGCGGACAGGCTCAGGGCAAAGAGGGTCAGCAATGTAAGTGGGTGAATTTACAAGATTTGCTCAGCTTACAGAGTCAGTACCAATTCCCAGCCGCCAACCAGCCAATCTTAGAAAGACTAAAAACCCTATAGCGCTATTCTTCTTCCCCAAGTTTTGAGGGGTCTAAACAGGGTTCGCCGGCAATACTAAACCGCTCAGTGGCCCAGTCGCCAAAATCGATTTGCTTGCAACGCTCTGAGCAGAAAGGACGCTCAGGAAAGGCATCGCCCCATTGAATCGAAGTTTGGCAGGTTGGGCAGTTAACTGTGACAGGCTTATTCATGAGTTAATCTCTTAATGTTAGGTGGATTCAGCGAGGGATAAAAATTGTTGGTGTAATGCCATCACTCGTTCATCCATAGTCTTTATATCTTGGCTATTATCAAAAATATACGCCGCTTTATTGAGTTTGTCTTTGCGGCTCATTTGACTGTCAATAATCGCCTGAATTTGATTCGCACTGTTGCCATCTCGTTGCGATGCCCTTTGAATTTGTAATTCAGGGGGTATATCCACCAAAAGGGCAGTATTGACCTTATTATGTTGCTCAGTTTCAAATAGTAGGGGCGACTCTAAAATAATATAGGGGCTCTTCGTGGGTTGACCTATTTGATCGTCAATCCATTGGCTAATTAAGGGGTGAAGCAATGCTTCAAGCCAACCTTTTTTGTCGACATCATTAAACACAATATCCCTTAGAGCCGATCGGTTGAGTTTGCCATCAATAATCATCGGAGTATCAACCGCCAGTGGTTGAAAATAGGCTTCTATTTTAGACAATGCCTCTGATCCAGGTTCTACTACTGCACGTGCCCCATAGTCAGCATCCACTACCCTAATGCCGAGTTTTTTAAAGCTGTTGGCAACCGTGCTTTTGCCACTGCCAATGCCGCCGGTTAATCCTACAAGGTATTTTTTATCTTTCATAAATAGAGCCAAAACTCAGATTAAAAGGCAAGATAACTAAAAAGAGTGAGCAGTTGATCGCTCCATTCCATGGAAACCCAACCAGCTATACAAAGGAAAGGGCCAAAAGCAAAAGGACTACGTCGGTCATGACCATAAAAGGCGATAGCTAAAAGCCCTAAAACAGCGCCAGCAAAAGATGAGATCAGGATGACTGTAGGAATCATGTGCCAGCCAAGCCATGCACCTATGGCCGCATTTAATTTAAAGTCACCGTAGCCCATGCCCTCTTTGCCAGTAATCAGTTTAAACAGACACATCACTGACCAGAGTGAAAGATAACCCAGTGCCGCCCCCAAAATACTTTCTTCTGGAGTTGCCCAAAAACCAAAAAACAAACTTACACCTAAGCCAATCCAGACTAATGGCAGGGTAATTTGGTCGGGTAGTATTTGCTCGCGCATATCAATAGTAGCGAGAACAATCAAACAATAGCTAAATAACAGGCTGAGTAGAGTTTTTTCGCTAATACCATGAACCGTGAAAAAATACGCAGTCACAAAGGCAGTTAGTAATTCAATAATGGGGTATTGAATCGATATCAGGCTGCCGCAATGGGCACAACGGCCGCGTAAAAAACAATAACTCAGTAGAGGGATATTATGTAGGGCTTTAATCAGAGTACCGCAGTCTGGACACTGTGATCTAGGGCTAACAATATTAATGGATTTTTCTTCATTGGACTCGATACCTAAAAAAAGCTTAGCTTCATGGGTCCATTCAGCTTTTAGCATGATGGGTAGGCGGATAATCACTACATTAAGAAAGCTACCAATAATGGCGCCAAAAACAATGCCCAGTAGAGCTAATGCTGTCGCTGAAAGACCTAGATCAAATACCATACTGATGGTTTTCCTTTACCGAGGTGAATATTGTTTTTCAACCCATCATAAATTAATTCAAAAAATTTGGCCAAGTTGGAATACCGGTAAGTACATCGCCACCAAGAGACCGCCAACCAGTATACCCAAGATAAGCATCATAACAGGCTCAATCAATGGAATTATAGTATCTAATGCCAGTTCCACTTCTTGCTCGAATATTTGCCCCGCCTTTTCAAGAATAGACACAAGGGATCCAGATTCCTCACCGACATTCACCATCTGCTTTAGGGTAATTGGAAAAATAGCCTGTTTACCCAGCGCTCTTTGTAAAGATAACCCAGAGGTTACATCCTCTATGATCTGTAAAATCGCGGTTTGATAGCAGCGGTTATTGACTGACGATGCTGAGGATTTAAGCGCTATGACCACAGGCAAGCCGGCACTAATGGTAGTACCCAGAGTACTAATAAAGCGGCCAAGTATTATTTTTCGTGACAAGGACCCAATCAATGGCAATCGGATTAAAAGACTATCGATAAAAAACACGGCCTGTTGCGACTGTCTTAACATTAATTTACCGATAACGATTAAAGCAAGTAGGCTCGCCAGTATAAGAGGTGAAGCCTGAATAAAATTTTCAGATAAATCCATTACAAATTGCGTGATATAAGGGAGTTCGCCACTCAATTTAGAGTAAGTTTTAGCAAAATTTGGGATCACCTGAGTCAGCATTATGGCTGAAACCGCTAAGGCCACAATCAGGACAATTAAAGGGTAGGTCAGAGCTTTTCTAATCCGCTTTTTGATTGATTGATCTTGCTGTTGGTATTTGGCCAGTCGCCCTAAAATTTGGATTAATGTACCTGAGGTTTCGCCAGCCTCTACCATATTACAAAAAATAGCATTAAATAGGCGCGGGTGATTTTGCAGTGCTTTAGCGAGGCTATCACCTAAATAAATATCATTGTTAATATCCAGAATAACCTGTCTAAAGGCGGGTTTTTTAATGCTGTGGGCGAGTATGGTAAAGCATCTTCTGATAGGGACTCCAGCTTTCAACAGCAGAGCAAGTTGTTGGGTAAATAATGTAATCTCATTAGCTTTGATGGTTTGATTGCCCCAAAAAGGCAGATTCCAACATTTTTTCAGTGACTGTAATTTGATGCCCTTTCTTCTTAGCTGATGACGTGCCCATTGAATATTGGTGGCTTTTATTTTCCCCTGAATAAATTTGCCTGAACTGCTTTTTCCCATATAGGTATAAAGTCGTTTATTTGAGCTGCCCATTATGCATTATCCTTATGCTCAGTCTCTGTTCTAACCCTGTTTAAATAATGATTTCTAGCGAATTAGCTGCAGTTTATGGCGATTAAAAAAGTATTTCAGTGAACTAGATCACAAAACAGCAATAATAAAACCATGGCCTTAAAAATTTGATCTAGACTTGAATAAGTCAGCTTAATTTATGCATTAACTATGGGTGAGAGAATAGTCTGGGGGTAGGTGTGGAGAAGATTTTTGGAAAGGGATTTTCATTGGTTGAGCTAATGGTAGTGATTGGCATTATTAGCCTATTGGCCTTAGTGGCATTGCCAAATTATAGAAATTTTATATTAAGGGCAGAATTTATCGAAACTAAGATGGCAGTGGGGGCGGTTAAAGTGAGTTTTGAAGTCTGCTCGCAAATGATGGGCTTATCAAAAGTAAAGGTATGTAGTCATAATAGTCATGGCATCCCCAATAAAAAAAATGCAGCAGAGGGGGTAGTGGGGGTAGAGCTTTTGGGTGGAATTTTTCAGGCTGAATCGACAACAGTCGATAGCAGTGAGGTCAAAATCGTTGCTACAGCGCCAACAGATTCAAAAAACTCCGGTTCAACCTATACCTTGACTGGGAAAATTAATGCGGGTGGTAAGGTGGTTTGGGATAAGGGTAGTTGTTCCAAATCAGAGCTCTGTTAATAACCTAGCTAGCTAAGAAACTAGCTAAATAGACAGGCGCATTGATAAATCAATTGCCTGAACATGCTTTGTTAGGCTTCCAGATGAAATAAAATCAATGGGGGTATCTAAATATTGCGCCAATGAATGATCGGTAATATTGCCGGAAACTTCTATTTTGGTAGCACCTAAATCAAGCTGCTTAATCGCTAAAATCTGCTCACGACTAAAGTTATCGAGCATTACACGGTCAGCACCTGCTGTGACCGCCTGCTTTAATTCATCAAGGGATTCAACTTCAACCTCGATTTCTTTGCCAGGTGAGATCTGTTGGGCCTTATTGACAGCTTGGGCGATGCCACCGCAGGCAATAATATGATTTTCTTTAATTAAAAAAGCATCATAGAGCCCAATGCGATGGTTCATGCAGCCGCCAACAGAAATAGCGTATTTTTGCGCCAAACGAAGACCGGGAATGGTTTTTCGAGTATCTAAAATACGTATCTGTGAATTTGTTGCTAGCTGTGCATAATGCCTTGCCGTAGTTGCAGTGCCTGAGAGTGTTTGTAGAAAATTGAGTGCACAACGCTCACCGCTCAATAAAATTCGAGCATTACCAGAAACGGTAAAGATGGGTTGATCCTCTGTGACCCAATCACCTTCAGACACATGCCACTCAATAGCAACATTACTATCCAATTGTTTAAATACTTCATCTACCCAGGCGCGACCACAGATAACCGCATTCTCTCTTGAAATAACTGTTCCTTTAGCGATTTTTTCAGCATCAATTAACTCGGCACTGATATCACCTGAGCCAATATCCTCATGTAATGCACGGGCTACAGATTCAGGAATATCATTGGCAGTATTTAGCGGTATTTGGTTCATTTAAAAAAATAAGCCTGTTAGACGATTAGATTGAAAGGATGAGTATAACATTTTGCTTTTCGCAATCATCTCGTAATCAGAAGATTAAATAGATATTATAAACATCTCGTTAATGCCCATAGAGGCGTTCTAGACAAAGGATAGATAATGCAAATAGATCAGGGTTGGTTGGATCAGGTGAATCAAGTGATTTCACCCAATAATGATATAAGACCTGATATAAACGATATTAGTCTATTGGTTATTCATAATATTAGTCTGCCTCCAGAGCAATTTGGCGGCCCCTACATTGCGCAGTTATTTTCAAACTGTTTAGATCCTAATGAGCATGCGTACTTTCAGGATATATATCAGTTAAAGGTTTCCTCACATTTACTGATAGATCGTGAGGGTCAAATAACCCAGTTTGTTCCTTTTGATAGAAGAGCTTGGCATGCGGGTGTATCGCAATTCAAAGGCCGCAAAGACTGCAATGACTTTTCCATAGGGATTGAACTTGAGGGTGCTGACCATATTCCTTTTACGCAAAAACAATATGAGATTTTAGCCGCTGTGACCCAAATAATTACAGCCGCCTATCCATTGATCGACGTAGATAGAATTGTTGGCCATAGTGATATAGCGCCAGGTCGAAAAACTGATCCTGGCCCGGCCTTTGATTGGCAGAGATACAGGCAGTTACTAGAAGATTAACCGGTGGACTTGGAAGTCATTCTACGATTAATCCACAGAATAAGTAATAATACGGGTAGACCAATCACTGCAGTGATTAAAAAGAATGCCTCATAGCCGATACCCTCAACAATAGACCCAGAATAGCCGCCAAGAATCTTGGGGAAAAGCGTCATTATTGAACTGAAAATAGCATATTGCATCGCAGTAAACGAAATATTAGTTAGGCTAGATAAAAAGGCTACAAAGGCCGCACTAGCAATACCTGCAGAAAGATTATCCGCCGCAATGACCCAATACAGTAAGTTGATATCCTGTCCAGCCTTAGCCAGAGCGATAAACAATAGATTGGTCAAAGCGGATAGCACTGCACCAACAAATAGGGTGCGAATAATCCCGTAGCGAAGGGACAAAATCCCGCCCAAAAAGCCTCCCATTATAGTCATGCCCAGTCCAAAGGTTTTAACTACGCCGGCGATGGTGGTTTTGCTAAACCCCAGGTCTTGATAGAAAACATTAGAGATCACACCCAGCACAATATCGGATACGCGATAGAGGCCAATCAATGCTAAAAGTGCCCATGCTAGGGCTAGGCCGTAGCGATCAAAAAAATCTCGAATAGGCTCAATGTAGGCTTTATGGATTTGGCTTTTCTCCACGACACCTATTTTAATCAGTAAATTAGCGATTAAAAATGCCGCATAGGCGGCTAACCCAAGGCGGACTATTTCGACTAGAGTGGAGGCCAGAATTTGATTTAATAAAATCTCAGCTAAATAAGCTTTTGCCACCTGAGTGATTTCAGAGCTTGCTACATAGCAGGCAATAAAGCCCAATACAGCAGTGATAAATAAAACAAAGAACCGCAAACTATGGCTAGTATCTGGCATTGAGCCACCCCTTGATTCAATGTCGGGCTCAGAGATACATAGGGTGGTGATAACTCCCACTAACATAGCAGCAGCCATTAAGAGGTAGGTCGACTGCCATGCTGCATAGCTGTATTGCTCACTGGTAGATCCAAACAAGCTGGCTAAATAAAGTGCTCCTGCACCCGCTACTAGCATGCCAATTCTGTAACCCGCAATGTAGCCTGAGGACATTAGCGCCTGGAATTTTTCATCGGCTGATTCAATACGAAAGGCATCAATGACAATATCCTGAGTCGCTGCTGAAAACCCAAGAAGCACAGCAGCCATCGCCATTGCCGTTAACTGATCGGTGGCCGGATCAATTAAGGCCATCAATATAATTGCTAGCATTATTAGTAGCTGTGAGAGTAATAGCCAGCCACGTCGCTGACCCAATACACGGGTTAACCCAGGTATACTTAGGTGATTGACTAAGGGGGCCCACACAAATTTAAACGAATAACCCAATGCCGCCCAGCTAAAGTAGGTCACTGCCGAGCGACTTACACCGGCCTCGCGCAGCCACAGACTAAGCGATGAGAAAATAAGTAACAGTGGGATGCCGGCAGAAATGCCCAGAAATAACATGGCAATCACCCGGGGGTGACTGACTGCAACTAAGCTGGATTTCCAGCTGGTTTGACTGTTATTTAGGTTATTATTCAGGTTCATCTAATCGACTCGTTGAATGCAGTGATAACTTTACACTAGCTAAAAAAAGATAACATTGAAAAACCTAAAACTACCCCAATATAATTAATAGGTTAAAAATTGGTGAATAAAATGCGTTTTGCTCTATTGTTATTTATTGTGATGCCTATTCTAGAAATGTGGCTTCTTATTACTGTGGGTGGCCATATCGGTGCACTTAATACCATCTTTTTAGTAATGCTAACGGCCCTATTAGGTATTGGCCTTTTAAAAAGACAGGGCTTTGCGACCCTCTGGCGTGGGCAGGAAAAACTGCAGCAGGGGCAGGTGCCCGCTCAGGAAATGATAGAAGGCATTGTTTTGGCGGTCTCGGGCGCGCTTTTATTGACACCAGGTTTTGTCACTGATGTTATTGGCTTCTTGGGGCTTTTGCCCATTACGCGAATTCTAGCGGTTAAAGCGATGCTCAGTAAATTCTCACTGGTTAATGCTTCAGCGACAAATTTTTCGCAACCCTTCCAATCTGAAACCGAGAATGCAGGCGATACCATTGATGGTGAAGCATGGGAATCTAAAGAAAGTTTAAAAAAACCCAAATAAATTAAAGTTTTTTTATTTCACCCCTTGAAAAAACTGAGCAGTGACACCATATATCCAACAGGCGCGGATATTGATAGGCCGCAACCCCATGCTAAAAAACTGTAGATAGATAATTGGAGATAAAAAGTATGAAAATTCGCCCATTACATGATCGAGTGATCGTGCGTCGCGAGGAAGAGGAGCAAAAAACAGCCGGTGGAATTCTTTTACCTGGCTCAGCTCAAGAAAAGCCAAACCGTGGAGAAGTGATAGCTGTAGGTAGTGGCCGTGTTTTGGACAATGGTGATGTTCGTGCAGTGGACGTTAACGTTGGCGATATTGTTGTGTTCGGCCAGTATGCCGGCAATGACAAAATTGATGTCGATGGTGAGGAATTAATTATCCTCAGCGAGAGTGATATTAAAGCCGTAGTTGAAGGCTAATTATTTGAATTTTTGTATTAGATTTTTGTAAAGGATAAAAATCATGGCAGCTAAAGATGTAAAGTTCGGCGACAACGCTCGTCAAGGAATGCTAGAGGGTGTAAACATTCTAGCCAATGCAGTTAAGGTAACCTTGGGACCCAAGGGTCGCAATGTGGTTTTGGATAAATCCTTTGGCGCACCTACAGTCACTAAAGATGGTGTCTCGGTGGCTAAAGAAATCGAACTTAAAGATAAGTTCGAGAACATGGGCGCACAGATGGTTAAAGAAGTTGCATCAAAAGCGTCAGATGATGCGGGTGATGGAACAACAACAGCTACAGTATTGGCGCAGACTATTGTTAATGAAGGTCTCAAATCAGTTGCTGCTGGTATGAACCCAATGGATTTGAAGCGCGGTATCGACAAAGCGGTTATTGCTGCAGTTGCAGAAATTGCCAAGTTGGCGAAACCCTGTTCAGATAACAAAGAAATTGCTCAGGTGGGTACTATTTCTGCTAACAGCGATGACAGTATTGGTGCAATTATCGCCGAAGCTATGGCTAAGGTGGGTAAAGAAGGTGTTATCACTGTTGAAGAGGGCTCTGGTCTTGAAAATGAGCTAGATATCGTGGAAGGCATGCAGTTCGATCGCGGTTATCTTTCGCCTTACTTTATCAATAACCAAGAAAGCATGAGCGTTGATCAAGAAAGTCCGTTGATTCTTCTAGCCGACAAAAAGATTTCTAATATCCGTGAATTACTGCCGCTTCTAGAAGAAGTCGCTAAAGCGGGTAAGCCTCTACTTATTATTGCTGAGGATGTTGAGGGTGAAGCCTTAGCAACACTAGTGGTTAATAATCTTCGCGGAATCGTTAAGGTTTCTGCCTGTAAGGCGCCGGGTTTTGGTGATCGTCGTAAAGCAATGCTTGAAGATATCGCAATCCTAACTGGCGGTACGGTTATTTCTGAAGAAGTAGGTCTAGACCTAGAAGCTGCAACCCTTGAGCATTTAGGAACAGCTAAGCGTGTCAGTATGACTAAAGAAGCCACTACACTGGTTGACGGTGCAGGTCAGGTTGCTGCGATTGAAGCGCGGGTTAAGCAAATTCGTGCTCAAATTGAAGAAACTAGCTCAGACTACGATCGTGAGAAGCTTCAGGAGCGTGTTGCTAAGCTAGCTGGTGGTGTTGCTGTGATCAAAGTAGGTGCAACCACTGAAATTGAAATGAAAGAGAAAAAAGCACGTGTTGAAGATGCGCTTCATGCAACCCGCGCTGCGGTTGAAGAAGGTGTGGTTCCTGGCGGTGGTGTGGCGTTGGTTCGCGCCTGTGCCGCAATCGAATCATTGGCAGGTGCTAATGATGATCAAACTGTAGGTGTTGGTATTGCGCGTCGCGCAATGGAGGCGCCACTGCGTCAGATCGTTGAAAATGCTGGCGAAGAAGGTTCTGTTGTTGTTGATAAAGTCAGAAGCGGTAAGGGTAACTTCGGTTATAACGCCGGTGCTGGTGATTATGGCGATATGATTGAGATGGGTATTCTTGATCCTGCCAAAGTGACTAGAACAGCGCTTCAGGCTGCAGCTTCTATTGCCGGTCTAATGATTACCACTGAGGCTATGGTGACAGATATTGCCGATGAAGGCGCTGCACCAGCCGCTCCAGATATGGGTGGCATGGGAGGCATGGGTGGTATGGGCGGTATGATGTAAAAACCGCTCAAGCTTACCTAAGTTTGTTAAAAAACCCCGTATCTTGATGCGGGGTTTTTTGTTTTTTGTATAATAAAGCCATAAAAGTTAGTTTTTATTGGTTGAGCTATTGATCTTTGCTAGCCTATAAAGAACAATTGCTAAGTTAGCATTTAATGCCTTTTTAGGGGCAAAACATCAAAGGGGAACAGGTATGACAATGGAATTTATTAATTTTCTTGCGCGTTGGAGCCATGGGCTATTCGGTATTACTTGGATAGGCATGCTCTATTATTTTAATTTTATTCAGGGCGCCTATTTTAAAGAAGCTACGCCTGAAGGATTAGCTGATGCCAAGGCAAAGCTAGCACCAAGAGCTTTATGGTGGTTCCGCTGGGGTGCAATGTTTACCTTTATTACCGGTATCATTTTGTTTTCCGGTGTTTATCACAATGCGCAAATGAACAACTACATTATTATCGGTGTGGTAATGGGCACGCTAATGGCTGCCAATGTATGGATGGTGATTTGGCCGGCTCAGAAGATTGCACTTGGCCTAGTTGAAGGTGGTGATAAAGCCGCTGCAGCAGGTAAAGCATTGCTTGCCTCGCGAACTAATACATTCTTCTCAGCGCCTATGTTGTGGGCAATGTTTGCTGGCCCACATTATGCGGGTTACGGCTATGGCACTGCCGTTGGTGGCAATGGCTTGATAGTCGCTTTGGTTATTATTGCTGCGATTGAGCTTAATGGTTTGAAAGGTCAGCAGGGGCCTCTTACTACGGTTCGTGGTGTGATTGTATCTAGTTTGGTTTTGACAGCGGTTCTAGCAACCGTTATTAACGTACTCTAAGCGGGTCCGTTAGTAAAAAAAACCGGCGTTTATGGCGCCGGTTTTTTTATGTACAAAATTAAACTCACTGGTCTGGTTATGCTTATGGATCAGAGTATAATCAAGGCAAACAAACCCGATGTTTAGGTGTGATTTCAAGAATGGATAAACAGCAGAAAAGTCCTATAGTTGCCGAGCGCGATGGCCCAATTAGCAAAGCCTCTGAGGGGTCAAAAAAAGAGCCTTATAAGATTAAAAAGCCTCTCACAGAAGGTCAAGGTTTATCGTCGATATGGAAGGCGGTTGCCCTAATATCTCTGATAGGCCTATTAGCGGTTGCCTGGATTGGTTGGCAACAGTATCAGGCGTTTACCCAGCTGCATGAGCGCTTTGAGATATTGGATTCGAGACTGAACAATACTGATGAATCGGTTAATCAGTCGGGTGCAGCTATGCAGATTAATATCAGCAAGCAGAGCGATCAGTTAAAAAAACATTGGAGTGAAATTAGAAAGCTCTGGGGTATTGCCAACGACAAGAACAAAGGGAAAATTGCCAGCAATGCAAAGGATATTGCCTTTTTAGCGGCAAAGCGCAAAGAAATTAATGAGACCCTGAATTCTTTAAGGCTTCAGTTGGATAAGGATCGTGCTTCAGCAGAGGCTGTTGGAGAGAATTTTTTCGGTTTATCGGCGGATATGGATAGGTTGAATGATTCCTTGGGCGACTATGTTAAAGCGCTTAAAAAGGTCGAATCATCCATTGGTCAGCAAAATTTAAAGATACAGAATAATCTTGAAGCTATGGCGTCAGTGGATGCCTTTAGACGTCAGGTCAATCAGAAAATTCTTAAGCTAGAGCAAGCAGTTGCCAAGCAACAGAAAGAAGAAGCCGTTCAGGCTCAGACCATAGGTGAGCCAGCGCCACAGTAATTTATTAGGGTTAAATTAGGTTAAAATTTATGACTGTTATTCGTCAACAAGATGTGACTCAAAGTATTGCAGATGCATTGCAGTACATTTCTTACTACCATCCCGTGGATTTCATTCAGGCCGTTAAAAGTGCCTATGATAGAGAAGAGTCAAAATCTGCAAAAGATGCTATGGCGCAGATTCTAATTAATTCAAGGCTTTGCGCTACAGGAAAGCGTCCGATCTGTCAGGACACTGGCATAGTGACCATCTTTGTTAAAGTGGGTATGCAGGTTCAGTGGGATGCTCAAGATAGTCTAACAGATATGATTAATGAAGGCGTCAGGCAAGCCTACCTGCACCCAGATAATATTCTTCGCGCTTCTATACTCTCTGATCCTGATGGTGAGAGAAAAAATACCGGTGATAATACCCCAGCAGTTATTCATTATGAGATCGTTCCCGGAGATAGTGTTGAAATTGATGTGGCGGCAAAAGGCGGCGGCTCTGAGGCTAAGTCAAAATTTGCCATGCTAAATCCATCAGATTCTGTGGTGGATTGGGTTTTGAAAATGGTGCCTACCATGGGCGCTGGCTGGTGTCCTCCGGGGGTCTTGGGTATAGGTCTTGGCGGGACTGCAGAAAAAGCTATGCTAATGGCTAAAGAATCCCTGTTAGATCATATTGATATTCAGCAACTGCAGGCGAAAGGTGCGGAAAATCGCAATGAAGAGTTGCGCTTGGAGCTGTTTGAAAAAGTGAATGCCCTGGGTATTGGTGCGCAAGGCTTGGGTGGTTTAACCACTGTTTTAGATGTCAAAATTAAAGACTATCCCTCTCATGCTGCCAACAAGGCCATCGCAATTATTCCAAACTGTGCGGCTACAAGACATTTACATTTTGTACTCGATGGTTCAGGCCCTGCATCATTTGACCCGCCTAATTTAGATGATTGGCCGGAGATAACTTGGGAAGCAGATGACAGCGTAAGACGTGTCAATTTGGATACTGTATCCCAGTCAGATATTGAACAGTGGCAGCCCGGAGATACCTTGCTGTTGTCGGGTAAAATGCTAACAGGTCGAGATGCGGCGCATAAAAAGATGACCGATATGCTGGCCAATGATGAGCAGCTACCTGTGGATTTAACAGGGCGCTTTATCTATTATGTGGGCCCAGTAGATCCAGTAAGAGACGAGGTGGTCGGGCCTGCCGGGCCCACTACAGCAACCCGAATGGATAAGTTTACCCGTACAATGTTAGAACATACGGGCCTTATGGGTATGATTGGCAAGGCCGAGCGCGGGCAGCAGGGTATTGAGGCTATTCGAGATAATAAGTCGGTATATCTGATTGCGGTGGG
>JAHEHM010000013.1 GCA_024644585.1 Porticoccaceae bacterium
TGCCAAAGTGCGTTTCTACATAGCCCTTTTCAGCCGCACTGTGCCGCACCTGATTCATATAGTCTTGCACGCCCGGATACCGCTGGAAATAAAGTTCAATATATTCTGCTGCCTGCTTGCGCCCGATATTTAACTGCTTGGCCAAGCCAAACGCTGACATGCCGTAAATAAGACCAAAATTGATGGCTTTTGCACTGCGGCGCTGATCATTCGTGACCTGCGCTAAATTAACACCAAATACCTCAGCCGCTGTCGCTCTATGGACGTCTTGCCCCTGCTCAAATGCTTTAAGCAAATTCTTATCGCCTGACAGGTGCGCCATAATACGCAATTCAATTTGCGAGTAGTCTGCAGCGATAAGCCTATGTCCCTCAGGCGCTATAAATGCCTGCCTCACACGACGCCCCTCAGCCGTTCGAATGGGTATATTCTGCAGATTGGGATCGGAGGATGACAGTCTACCCGTTGCAGTACCAGCTTGATGATAGGAGGTATGAATACGCCTCGTTGTGGGGTTAATCATAACCGGCAGCTTATCGGTGTATGTCGACTTTAATTTGGCTAGACCACGATGCTCTAAGAGCACTTTAGGCAAGGGATAATCTAGGGCTAATTCTTGCAAAACCTCTTCTTTGGTCGAGGGTGCTCCCTTGGCGGTTTTCTTTAATACCGGAATTTCTAATTTTGTAAATAAAATCTCAGCAAGCTGCTTGGGAGATGCTAGATTAAATTGCTGCCCTGCCAATTCCCAAGCTTGAGTTTCTAGTTCAGCCAATCGCTCTGCCAGTTCTTGGCTTTGTTGGAATAATAATGTGTCATCAACCAGCGCGCCGGTTCGCTCGATACGTGACAACACCTTTATGAGTGGTAATTCGATCTCTTCGAACAGGGTTTTTAAGGGTAATTCAGCCTTTACCTGTGGCCACAGTGCCTGATGCAATCGAAGCGTAATATCTGCGTCTTCGGCCGCATAGGGCCCAGCCTGTTCAAGGGCAATTTGGTTAAAAGTTAGCTGTGATGCTCCCTTACCTGCGACCTCAGTAAAGCTGGTTGTCTCAACATCTAGGTAGTGTTGGGCTAGGCTATCCATATCATGTCGCGTTGCCACACTGTTTATAACGTAGGATTCCAGCATGGTGTCATAGGCAATGCCTGTAAGGTCAATGCCATGCTGTGCCAACACGCTTGTATCATATTTTAAATTTTGACCCACCTTTTTGATCTGCGGGTCTTCAAGAATTGGCTTAATTGCCGCAAGCACCATTTCCCGCGACAACTGCGGTGGGGCGCCTAAATAGTCATGGCCGAAGGGAATATAGGCGGCTTCGCCGGCTTCAACCGCAAGGCTAATCCCCACAAGATCAGCTACCATATAATCCAAGCTAGTCGTTTCAGTGTCCACCGCTATAAGCTGACTGTTTTGTAGTTTTTGTAACCAGTTTGAAAATTGTTGCTGGTCTAAGATGGTTTCATAATTAATGGTTGAGGGTGCAACTACCGATGGCTGGCTACTAGGCTTAGTCTGCTGAGAGGCAGATTTTGGCTGTGTTTGAGCAGCATCGCCCGATAGCTCATTAATCCAAGTTTTGAATTCTAAGTCGATAAATAGGTTGAGTAATTTCTCGTTATCTGGCGCCTGATTAGCTAGCTCATCAACGGCAAGATCAACCTCTACATCAGTTTTAATGGTGGCTAACTGATAGGAAAGATAGGCTAGTTCGCGATGCTCTTCAAGTTTTGCGGCCATGGTTTTTGCACCGCGAAAACTCAAGGTTTCAACCTCATCGAGACGCTGATAAATTGAATCAATGCCACCCAGCCCTTGGAGTAAGCCAAGTGCGGTTTTTTCGCCAACTCCGGGAACCCCCGGTATATTGTCAGATTTATCACCCAGTAGCGCTAGGAAATCAATAATTAACTCCGGCGGAATACCAAACTTAGCTATCACCCCTTCCCTATCCAGCACAGCGTCAGTCATGGTGTTCACTAGACTAATATGCTCATTAACTAGCTGAGCTATATCCTTGTCGCCCGTTGAAATAACCACGGGCTGTTTTTTTTCAGTGGCCTGAACCGCATAGGTACCGATGACATCGTCTGCCTCAACACCTCCAATGCTAATAAGTGGCATACCCATAGCTCGAATAACATCATGTATGGGCTGAATTTGCGATCTTAGTTCATCTGGCATTGGTGGACGGTTAGCTTTGTAGTCGCTGTATATTTCATCGCGAAATGTTTTACCTTTAGCATCAAATATAACGGCCGTGGTGCTGTCTGGGTAATCCTTTTGTAGACGCCTCATCATGTTGATAACCCCCTTGACTGCACCTGTTGGCAAACCTTTGCTATTGGTGAGCGGAGGCAATGCATGAAAGGCTCGGTAAAGGTATGAAGAGCCATCAACAAGAATCAGAGGCGTTTTATCAGTCATAATTTCTAGCTTTAGTGGTTAATTCAATTAATTAAGGATACATCAATTTTCAAAGCAAGAAGCAAATTGCTTTGCCAAGCCAAACATATATGCCTCGTAGCTAGGTAACTCATCTTTATATGCCACGGCCAGTATATCTATTGTTCTTGTCGGAACTGCCAAGTCCTTAGCGATGCCAACAGCATCTTTTTGGCCATGCTGTGGCTCTACAAAAACACAGCTAACCCCCCTTTTTTCGCCCTCTAGCCGCAAATTATATTGTGTTTTCGCACCCTGCTGCTTTCCTAACATGTCGCGAATTGAAAGGCCCGGCTGAAGATCAAATTCTTCAATAAAATAACCAAAACCCTGGTGATGAACGATGTAATTACCCTGTTTGGCATTTTTCAGTCGAGCTTCTATATTCTGCTTAGCCTGTTGGCTGAATACTTGCTCGGCCTTGATGCCCAAGCGCTCCGACAACAGATGCGTTAACTGCTTAACAATTTCAGGTGATAGCCAAATATGTGGGTCAATATCACCATGGTGATCGTCATGGTCATTATGTGAGTTCTCTTTATTATCCTCGACATGATCGTCCTTATGCCCTTCGTTATGCCCTTTGTTATGTTCTAAGCCCTCTTCATGATCCTCGGAATGCTGTTCACTATGACCAGAGTCTTGGTACTCAACCTCAAGCAAGTCCATTGCCGTAACTAGCTTTTCTAAGGGAACATTGGCGAACTGTTTGGCAGATCTAACCTCAAATTCTGGTCCAATCCACAATACTAGGTCTGCATCTGCAATTTTTCGCACATCTGAGAGCTTAATGACAACATCATGTGGCGAGAGCGCCGCAGGCATCAGATATTCAACCGTCACATTATCTTTAAACGCCGACTGGGCAATTATTGCCAGAGGTTTAATGCTGGTGACCAGCAATGGCTTGCCTTTTTCTTGGGCAGCAACTGCTGAAGCTAGAGAACATAGCGCAAAAAAGAAAGAAAGACAGAAAGCCTTAAATGCAATGTTATAATATAACATAATTAATATATCACCAGTTTAATTCAGTAAAAGACACTTTTAGAGCTATATAATTCTTAAATAATTGTGTTATATTATAACATACTACTTATAACCATGGCTATTATATGCTCACTAATGCGCGCTTAGTCTACCAACCACACGATCAGGTTCGCTCGATTAATGCCGCCCTAGATCGTGCCCACGAAATATGCGAAACCGCAAATGTACGCCTTACGGCAACTAGAGAGGCTATATTAAGGCTACTATGGCAGAGCCATCAACCCTTAGGCGCCTATCAGCTACAGCAGCAATTAGCCAAGATTACCGACAAGCCCGTCGCACCGCCCACCATCTACCGAGCCATTGAATTTCTTATCGATTTAGGCCTTGTGCATCGCATTCCTTCATTAAATGCCTTTGTTGGCTGTCCATTTCCTAACAGCGAACACAGCAATATCTTTTTAATCTGCGAAAGCTGTAAAACTGTAGCAGAAATAGCGGATAATAGGGTTAATACTTTGTTAGAGACATTGAGTGATAAGGCTGACTTTAAACTCAAGTCACAGTCTATAGAGCTTTTTGGTCTCTGCCCAAATTGTGAGCCTGGAGTTAAGGATGAATAGCCCGCTAATAGCCCTTGAATCTATCAGCAAGTCTTTTGCAGAGAAGAATATTCTGCAAAATGTTTCTATGACTGTTAATAGGGGTGAAATTACCACTATTATTGGCCCCAATGGCGCCGGCAAGTCCTCTTTAGTCCGCGTTATACTAGGCCTAATAACCCCAGACCAAGGCAATATAAAAAGATCTAAGGATTTAGTGATTGGCTATATGCCGCAAAAAATTCATATAGATCCCACATTACCAATTTCAACTTGCAGGTTTTTACAGCTAGCCAATACCTCCCATGATGCCTGCCACAAAGCGCTAGACCTTGTAGGTATACCCGAGGTTAAAAATACCCCTTTTCATAAATTATCCGGCGGCGAAATGCAGAGAGCGCTGCTAGCCAGAGCTATTTTACGCCAACCCAATTTGTTAGTTTTGGATGAACCTGTTCAGGGCGTAGATTTCAACGGTCAAAACGCGCTATATGGCTTAATTGGGGAAATTAGGTCGTCCTTAAATTGCGGAATCGTAATGGTTTCTCATGATTTACACCTTGTGATGTCTGCCACCGATCACGTTATCTGCCTCAATCATCATATTTGCTGTCAAGGCAAGCCTGAACAGGTGACTCAAGACCCTGCTTATCTGGATATTTTTGGTGAAACCGCGCTCTATAACCACCATCACAATCACCAGCACAGCTTGCAGGGCAAGGTGTCAGACGATGGCGGTAATCATCAACATGGGGAAGGGTGCCAACATGATTGATTTTTTGATTTATGCACTACTTGCCGGTCTGGGTGTTGCGCTAGTAGCGGGGCCCCTTGGTTGCTTTGTGGTATGGCGACGCATGGCATACTTTGGCGATACCCTTGCCCACAGTGCCCTGCTTGGGGTTTCGCTGGGTGTTTTATTAAATGTTGACCTTGGTATTGCTGTTACTGCAGTTTGCCTATTAATGGCGCTGGGACTGGTAGCGCTAGATCATCAGGGGGTATTAGCACTGGACACCCTTTTAGGCATTTTATCTCATTCCTCTCTGGCCGCGGGACTAGTGGTGATTTCATTACTCTCCGACGTCAGAGTTGACCTGATGTCTCTATTGTTTGGCGACCTGCTGTCTGTCACTAAGGCTGATTTATGGGTCATTTATTCAGGGGCAGGGATAGCCATTCTGCTGCTAGCAACCTTATGGAAGTCGTTGATTAGCATTACTGTGGAGCCAGAATTAGCCGCAGTCGAAGGGGTTAAGGTTGCCCGCGTGCGCACAGCCTTAATGGTTATTACGGCATTAGTCATTGCAATTGCCATGAAAATTGTTGGGGTCTTATTAATTACTGCATTGCTAATTATTCCTGCCGCCACCGCGCGTAGAATTAGCGCCACACCTGAATCAATGGCTATGGTTGCTAGTCTAGTTGCCATGCTAGCGGTAGTCTCTGGACTTGGCGCCTCTTGGTATATTGACACACCTGCAGGGCCCTCCATTGTGATTAGTGCAACTCTGGCTTTTTGTCTGTCATTGGGGCTGAAACAAAAAGGCTAGCCGCCAATCTATCGACGGGTGATATTAAATCTTAGCCTGCCCTTCGGATAGCGCTTGCCATACTTCATCGGCTTCACTTTCAGTGCCGCTGTTGCTTTTATTAACTGTATCCAAAAGCACTGATCGACCTATACCCGCCGCCTTGGAGGCCTGTATATCGGTTTCATTATCACCAATCATGATGCAATCACTGGGCTTTAGGTCAAAATCTTTAATGGCTTGCAGCAACATGCCTGGGGCCGGCTTACGACAGTCACTTTTTTTCAAATAGGGCGGTTGGGCTTTTTCAGGATGGTAGGGGCTGTAGTAAAGCCCGTCAATTTCGCATTGATTTTCTGCAAACTGCGCCTTCATCCAGTCAGCGAGTTTTAAGAAATCATTTTCTGAATAGTATCCGCGACCAATGCCTGACTGATTAGTGGCAATAATAAGCTTATAGCCAAGTCGCTTGGCATGCTGGCAAAACTCAAAAATGCCGGGCATAAAATCAAATTCTTCAATTTTATGCACATAACCATGATCGATGTTAATAACACCGTCTCTATCTAGAAAAACTGCCTTGTTGCTCATACCAATTTTTGCTCCCTCACAACAGTGTCGAACATATTTATAATCGATTCTGTTGTTATCTGTTTCATCAGCTCACTGCCTTTATTGCGTCGCCCCCAAGGAAGCTGCTTAGAAGACCTGCCATATTGCTGCTCTAGATTGTGATGATATACCTCAACCACATAATCTTGATATAAATAGGGCCCTGTTCGCGCGGGGTTTGAATGTGCATACAGGCCAATGACTGGCGTTCCCATGCAAACCGCCATGTGCGCAGGCCCTGTATCTGGGGCAATCACTAGCGATGCCTGTTCCAACAAACATAAAAGTTGTTTTAATGAAGTCTTAGCCACCAAGTCTACTATAGGGAAGTTGGCTAATGTCGTAATTTCTGCGGCTAGATCACGCTCTAACTGCGTTGGCCCACCAGTTAACACCACTGAAAATCCTTGATTATAGGCGTATTGAGCAACCTCAACATATCGACTGGCAACCCAGTTACGCTCTGCACCGCTAGCCGCCGGCGCAATAACCAGAACTTTCCCCATGCCATCCAATTGCTGTTGCGCGAAAGCTTTATCAGCATCGGTAACCGGCATCTGCCAGGATGGTTTGAAACTTGGCACGCCAATAGCATGAGCAAAACCCATAAAACCCTCAATCACATGGGCTTCACTTTTCTTTTCGATTCGCTTATTAACAAATAGGGAATGGCCTTCTTTGGCTCGCTGCCAGTCAAAGCCAATTTTTACTTTGGCGGGAATACAGCGCGCAACCAGATTGGCTCGCAGAGCTACCTGCATATGCAGTAACACATCAAAGGATGTGTTTTGAAATTCTCGCTTTATTTTTTGATAAGCCAACTTGCCCTGACCTTTATCAAAAACCACAAATTTCACACCCGGCAAACCCTGCAATAGGGCGGCTTCGACCTTGCCTATTACCCAGGTAATTTTGGACTCAGGATAATGACGTTGAATCGCCTGTACCACAGCAACGGCATGACATACATCGCCAATAGCCGAAAGCCGGAGAACACAGATGTCCTTGGGTTTATCTGATAATATCACTTGCAACCCTAGCTAATATAATGAAGTTCGCGATGCGCTTCATAGTTTTCAAGTCAAACCCACTGAAGATCAATTGGGCCATATATCACTGCTTCATCAAGCTTGTTATACTAATAAAAATCAAGGTAATCCCTATGCTCGATATCATTAATAACGGCAATCATACATTACTCACTGCCGTTACTAACCCCCTAAAGATAAACCAAGATTGGTTTTCGCCCGATTACTGGCGTAGCCAAAATGCCATTATAGCGGAAAAAAAAGGTCGCTCTACTACCTGGTTTATTAAGTACTCTTCAGGCACAGCGGTGCTTCGACACTACTGGCGTGGCGGCCTAGTTGGCAAAATCCTTAGCGACCAGTATCTGTTTACGGGATTAAAAAATACCCGCACTTACCAAGAATTCACGTTGCTACTTGAGCTCCAAAAAAGAGGACTCAATGTACCTACGCCGATTGGTGCTCAGGTTGAAACCGCAGGCTTGGTTTATCGCGGCGATTTGCTTACCCAAGAAATTACAGGAGCGCAAAGTTTACGAGAAGTCCTGCAACAAAGACCCTTAACAACTGAGGAAATAACCAAGGTAGGGGGGACGATTGCAGCCTTTCATCAGCAGGGCGTCTATCATGCAGATCTAAATATAAATAATATTCTGTTTGATCAAGAGCAAAGGGTATTTATTATTGATTTTGATAGGGGGCGCCTAGTTCGTCCGGGCCACCCGAGTTTAAAACAAAACATGGCTCGGCTGAAACGGTCATTTTTGAAAGAGGCTTCGAGAAACAGCCCCTTTTATTGGCAGGACAGGCAATGGAGCAAGCTAATTGAAAGCTATGAAAAGACTATGGCTAGCTAGTTTTTATTTTCTTGATAACATTTGAGGTTGAGCAATCATTCACAAATTCCAGCACCTCAACGCGACCGCCATTAGCTAACACTGTATCTGCACCGGCAATATCTTCCACCTTGTAATCGCCACCTTTTACCAGAATGTCTGGATTAAGAGCCTTGATTAAATTGGCTGGCGTGTCATCTTCTTCAATAGCGCCAAAAGGAATTACCCAATCAACCGAAGCCAGCGCCATCAGCACGGTTGCCCGCTCTTCTAACTTATTAATTGGACGGTCTGCGCCTTTGAGTCGAGTTATAGATTGATCATTATTCAAGCCCACTACCAGCTTATCACCACGAGCTTTTGCCTGTGCTAAATAGCGCACATGGCCCGCATGTAAAATATCAAAACAACCATTGGTAAATACAATGGTTTCGCCCCGCCGTCTGGCCTGCTCAATATGATCAAATACTTGTTCAGTGGCCGGATGATAACGCTCACCGGTTTTACCCAGATACTCGGCCAATTTAGCTGATAATTCTTCAGGGGAAACAGTTGCTGCACCTAATCGAGTCACCGAAATCCCTGCTGCAACATTGGCAATCTCTACCGCTTGAGCCTCGGGCATCTGAGTTGCCAACATCACGGCAAGAGTAGCAATGACGGTATCACCGGCGCCAGTGACATCGGCTACTTCTAATGTTTGCGCACCAAAGTCATGCTTTTGTTGTGGCGATATTAATGACATGCCCTGCTCGGAACGCGTCAGCAGCATAGCGCCAAGTTTACAGTCTGAAATAATCTTTCTGACACTCTGGGCAATCTGCTTTTCGTCGCCTAAAAGCCCGCCAGCCGCAAGATATTCAGTTAGGTTTGGGGTGATAAAGTCGGCACCCGCATAGTCTGATAAATCTTTTGATTTAGGATCCACTAAAACTGTTTTACCCGCTTTTTTCGCCATGCTAATCATGGCGCTAATATTGGCTAATGACCCTTTGTTGTAGTCGGAAAAAAGCACCATCTCAAACTGATCAACCAAGGAGGCAAAGGCCTCACTCAAAAGGTCAGCACTTTTTTGAGTAAATGACTCCTCAATATCCAGCCTAACGACCTGCTGGCGGCGGCTTAGAACGCGAATTTTGGTAATGGTGGGTGCCTGCGACTGCTTGACCAACCGAGAACTGATACCCTCGCCTTTAAGTAAAGTCTCTAAATGTTTGCCGTTATCATCATCGCCAATTATCCCTAGCAGGCTTGCATTAGCCCCAAGGTGTACGATGTTTTTTGCCACATTGGCCGCACCCCCGGCCTTATCTTCAAACTCTGAGACCTTGACCACTGGCACCGGGGCTTCCGGTGAAATTCGCCCGCTATCACCATGCCAGTACCGATCTAGCATGACATCACCGACCACCAGTATTTTGACGTCTTTGAGTTTTTGAAAATACGATAAATCCATTACTCAGCTTCCACCACAAGGGCATCAATTGCCTCGCACAACCAGTGACCGATAAACATATGCGCTTCTTGAATGCGCGCAGTTTCGTCATTAGCAATAATGATGGGTAGTTGAGCGATATCTTTAACTTTTCCGCCATCACGCCCCGTTAGAGCGACCGTACAGGCACCTATTTCATTAGCCGCGCTCAGTGCAAGATTGATATTGGCACTTGTGCCTGAGGTTGTGAGACCAATCACCAAATCTTCCGGCTTACACAGGCCTTTAACCTGTCGTTCAAATACCGTATCAAAATGATAATCATTGGAATGGGCGGTTAAAATAGAGGTGTCTGTGGTCAATGCAATTGAGGCCAGTGGGCCACGCTCATTTTTATAGCGCACCATAAATTCAGCGGCTAAGTGCTGGGCATCTGCGGCGCTACCGCCATTGCCCATCCATATAACCTTGCCGCCGCTTCGAAGGCTCTTATTGCAGGCTTCGAGTAACGCCAATACAGAGTCATGGTAGCTATCCATTAGCTCAAATGCCTTTTTGTGGCGTTCTAGGCTGGCGAAATAGCTTTGTTTAATTTGGCTAGAAATCATAGTCACAGTTCGATTACTTTTTTGTAAAATTGAATTATTACACATTTAGCGCAGGCAGACTTCAATATTTAAATTGTCGCGATATATTGAAAACAACCAAACCTAGTGCCAGAAGATAGAACCCTCAAGTTGGCCATAATTTTCTGAGTAAACGCTACTCCCCAGTGTCATAGATAAGCGCATAGGATTTTGCTGTAATTGTCGACGATGCTCTAATTTAAATTCATAGGCAGTATCATATCGCGACTTGTCTTGTTGATTAATGGTTGTTAGGAAGGCCGTCCACCCCGCTGTACCTGAAGTGGCATAATCCAATGAAATTTTGTTTGCAGTGGCTGGTATGCCATGACCAAAGTCCCTCTGATCCGCAATATAGTTGCCAAATACAAAACCACTGTTGGTGTTACCTAATGCGTAAAGGTGATGAACATACCACAGCGTTTTGTAGCGATTGAACTCATATCTCAAAGCAATTTTGTCGCTAATTTTCGGCATAAAAATACCCAGACTAACAGCCTGATTGCCCACGCCTCGATTATTCCCCCGCTTAGTGTCTTCGCCAGCCAGCTCAGCATAAATTTCAATGGGCATACCTCTGTTTAACCGATAGCTTGATGTAGCTGAAGCCATTTGATCGCCAAACTCTTTAGCTCGCTCTTCAGAAGTGGAAGTATTATCGTTAGCTGCAGGGTCAAAAAAAGCATTGATAATATCGCTTGTAGACACCTCTCGAGGGCCGCCACCAAATTGCAGCATTCTATTAAAACCTAAGGTCCAAGATTCTGTTGGCCTTAAGCTTAAATGGGTACCAATCAGGTGCGGGCTTCCGTCATACCATTGATCGAGATATCTAATTCCGTTTTTTACCTTATCAAGACGAGTATAAAATAGTTCAAAATTTGCCTGCCAAAAACGCTCAATAGGGGAAACTGTACTCAGTGTTAGCGAAGGCCCCATCTCGGCATTATTTGATATCAACTGAGAAGAAAAACTAAAGGGCGAATACCAATGCTCCCTGTAGCCCAGATCTAACTGTAAATTTCCTTTACTGAAGCCGACAAAGGTATTGTAGGGAACCAAAGAGCCTGCATCAGCACGATATTCAACACCGGCTTGTACCACTGTATAGTCGTTAGGTCGCCAGGAGCCCTCTGCAAAAGCCTGTAAATACTCATCAGAAGATAATCCTCGTTGATTGGCGATAGGCATTTCTTGATCTACGGAAACACGGGCCACTAATCCTGCTCGACTCATTGAGTCATTGACTCGATAGGGTTCTAATCCATTATTTACAGCCTGATAAAGCGATGGATTTGTGTTTTCTATCTGGTTAAGTGCCCGATCAATACTGGCTATTGAGTACGGCTTTTTCATTGGATTGCCGCTTGTCAGCAAGAACAGGTGGTCTACTTGATTCTGCAAATAATTATCTGCACCAATCGGTAGGTAAACGCTTGGGGCTGCATTGGCTAGTGCGCTCACAAAAAAAATCATGCCGACAAAGCTTCGTAACACTGGGCTATCTCCTAATAGTCATTTAAGATCCTTAATATCATTTATATAAGCAGTTTTTATATCTAAACAGATGGCCACAATGCTAAGATAATCAGGATTATTTTAGGAATAATAAATGGTTCGCGCTGCATATTCACTTGTTTTATATCTTTTAAGCCCGATTATATTTTTCCATCTTTGGAGTCGTGGCCTAAAGAACAAATCCTATCGCGGGCGCTTGGCTGAGCGCCTAGGGTTTTATCGCGGGCAACTCAAACCTGATAGCTTAGTGCTTCACTGCGCCTCGGTTGGCGAAATCATGGCTGCAAGGCCACTCATTAACAGGGTTCTTTCAGAAACCCCTAATCAAACACTAACCATCACCTGTAATACCCCCAGTGGCTCTGAGCAAATTGATAAGCTGTTTGGCGATTCCGTTCAGCACATCTATTTGCCGTTAGATTTTCCGGGCAGCGTGGCGCGTTTCTTAGAAAAACTAAAGCCCAAGGCCTTGGTTATTTTAGAAACCGAGCTTTGGCCAAATTTAATCGTTAAATCCAAACAGTATCAACTGCCTGTTTTGATTGTTAATGGCCGACTTTCTGCAAAGTCTTTAAGCAAATACCAATTATTTTCATCCTTAAGCAAAGAATTAATGGGTTCTATCTCTATGGTAGCCGGGCATAGTGAAGAGGATCTTAGTCGCTTTAAGCAACTGGGGCTAGATGATGCCAAAGCTTCAGCTACTGGCTCCATAAAGTTTGATATCCGCATCACCGATCAGGCCCGCAAAAACGCAGAAAAACTCAAAGCCCAACTGGCTAGTTATGATTTTGTTTGGGTTGCAGGCTCCACGCACCCAAAGGAACATGAGCAGGTATTGGAGGCTCATAGTCTGCTTAGCAAAAACAGTAACAGTTTATTGATTATAGCGCCGCGCCATATGGAGCAATTTAAACCCGTTGCTGAGTTACTATCAGGTTCAAAAATAGCCTTCGCCGAGCGCAGCAAGAACAACCTAAACGGACAACCTGTTTTACTTGCGGATAGCATGGGAGAGTTGATGACTTTTTTTGGCGTAGCAAACTGCGCATTTATTGGTGGTAGTCTTATCGACCGCGGGGGACACAATCCACTAGAAGCGGCGGCATGGTCTATACCGGTAATTACCGGCCCTAGCTACTACAACTTCGCACAGATTTACCCTCAGCTAATCGCCAAAAAGGGCTGCATTGAGGTAGCTTCAGCTAAGGCCCTGAGCGAACAGCTACAAGCCTTCGCAAGTGAGCCAGAGCAAGCCTTGAGGCAAGGACAGAGTGCACTTGAAATAGTGACAAAAAACCAAGGAGCACTGGATAAAACGTTTAATCTTGTATTAAAGTTTTTATCCTAATATCTAGAATTTACTACTGCCCGCAATAGACCGCCAAGTACTTCGCATGGTAATTTCTGTGTGCGGCGCTTTAAAGAAACCATGATAGTCGCCCATGGGGTTAACCAAAATCAGCTGAGTACTATGATCTACAGTGTAGTCATCGCCGCTGAGAGGCACCTGATTATAGGCCACATTAAGTTCTGCAGTTAACCTGCGAATCAAATGCTTATTACCTGTGACACCGGTAAATTCTGAATTGAAGTAGGGCACATATTCGGCCAACTTCTCTACCGTATCACGCTCTGCATCTAAAGAAATCATAACCACCTGAAGTCGCTCTTTCTCACTGTCTTTTAGCTTGCTGTAGGTATCATTGAGCATGGCAAGAGTCGTAGGGCAGATATCTGGGCAGTGAGTAAAACCAAAGAAAACAATAGTCCAAATATCTTTCATCTTGGATTTATTAAATACCTGTCCTCGATGATCCTGTAATTCAAAGTCACTAAAAATTCTCGGCTTATCCAAAACAATCGCGCCATTAATCTGCAGTTCTTCTTTGGACATAATCACGGGCTGATTCATACGCCACGCAAAACCGTAGACCACCAGCAATATAAAGCCAATTAAGACCACAATAGTCATTCTAATTCTGTTTTTTTGTTCCATATTGATTTGACCTTAAATGCCGCGAGTAAAATTAAATTAAATACCTACCGACTGCACTAAGTAGTGGTCGAGTAGCATAATGACAAACAGCAGCATCAAATACAGAATGGAATATTTAAAGGTTCTCATTCCTGAGTCTTTATTCAGCCACATCAGCGCGGAATAGAATAAAAATCCTGCGCCTAAAATTAAGCATCCCGCTAAATACAACCAGCCGAAAAGGCCAGTGAGATAGGGCATAACTGTTACCACGATAAGCATCAGGGTATACAGCACAATGTTAATTTTGGTGTAGGTGTCGCCATGAGTCACTGGCAACATGGGGATATCTGCCTTGGCATATTCTTCTTTACGATGCAGTGCCAGAGCCCAAAAATGCGGTGGCGTCCAAGCAAAAATAATCAGAACTAGCAGGAGGGCGTTGTAATGCACCTCGCCAGTTACCGCAACCCAACCCAGGAGGGGTGGCGCAGCACCAGCTAGCCCGCCAATCACAATATTCTGTGGCGTAGCTCGCTTAAGGTACATGGTGTAAATAAAGGCATAGCCAATAGAAGACGCCAACGTCAGCCAAGCTGTTAGTAGATTGGTGAAAAGCACCAATATAACAACACCCAAAAGCCCCGTTAACAGCGCAAAAATTATGGCTTGATTGGGGCTAAGTCGACCCTTAGCAATAGGTCGATTTGCGGTACGCGCCATCTTTTCATCAATATGTCGATCCACCACATGATTCACTGCCGCGGCAGCGCCGGCGCATAGGGCAATTCCGAGGTTACCAAAAATTAAAATATCTAGTGGCACGGCGCCAGGCGTAGCCAGAAGCATGCCAATCAACGAGGTAAGTAGCATCAGCACCACAACATTAGGCTTACATAGCTCTAAGTAGTCTCGCCAGCTGACTCCAGTTTGATTATCTATTTTTGACTCCAACATATTCTCCGAATAACGATTTAAATCGCTGAATTAACGATCAGGGGAGTATTTTAACAGATGTTTAAGGTCATCAAGCAGTCCATTCGCATCATTGTCTGCTGTAAAGTACAGAATCGCCTTATTATCTGGGGTTACCACAAAATATCGCGTGCTCACCATGTCCCATTCAGCGGAGTTATTAACCAATAATTGCTTAAATTGGGCAGTATCAAGATCCGCTAACTGTAAAAATGGGTGCTGCTCGGTTAGCCATTGCTCATCTAACAATTGATTTGGACTCTGAAGAAAAACGCGTTGCACACGACCGGTGTACTTACCTAACAACATATGAATCTGGCGGGTATTTAATAGAATATCTTCGCAGACCTGACCGCAGGTATCACCGCCTACAATAACAATTTGCCATTTAGGTTTTTCGGTGGCTGGAATAGCATTCAGCAAAGAGCTGACATCAAGCGCAGGCTTTACTAGCTGACCCTGATTTGTGGTACCAAATAATTCAATCATTTTTTGTCGCTGTTCCTCGGACTTGGGCACCATAAGGAAACCAACTGCGATAACACCAAAGACAATTATCAACATTAACCAAATTTGATATCTAAAACTTTTTTGTTTGGCATCCAATGACTTCTGATCTGACATAATTTATTCCTGTAATCTTATTCGGGAAGTTTATTTTTTCGCTGCTTAAGCCAGCTCACGAGATTTGAGTTAGCAATAATCGTCATTATGAGCAGGGTGATGGCCATAGCAAACCACTGTACGGCATAGCCAACATGCTTCTCTGGCTGAACAGCTACCGTTGTCCAGCCCGTTTTAAGCGCACCGATAGAATCTTGGTCTAGGCGCAGCTGGTAGGGCATAAAAGGCTCATTAAATAGCTCTTCCGCTCTTTCTAGGGTAATCCAGCCCACTCGGCTGGGCCAGTCTTGCACCTGACGAATACCATCATCTAAACGATAGCCACCTTTTAAGGCACGATACAGATAACCTCGCAACTGAATCTCACCTTCTATAGGCGAAATCGAGGGCAATATACCACGATCCAAAGAGGCTTCAACCCAACCTCTATTAATCAGCAATTTCTCTTTCACACCCGACAGCGTCACTGACTGTAATATCTCATAACCCGGGCGGCCATTCTTCACCTTATTATCGAGAATAATGATGCGCTGATTGTCCACCTTCGCGCGAATCCATGCCAGTCGATACTGCTGATCATCTCCAGAGGCTAGCTCTTCGGCACTTACAACAGGGGGTAGCTGCTGATTACGAGCATGATGATCAACAATCTGTTGTTTTTCATCCCCGCGCTGCAACTGCCATGAGCCCAAACTAACTAAAAAGGGCAGCATTAGTAACGAAAACACTAATAACTTAGCGTTGGGTTGCCATTTAAAGCTATTAGTTTTTTGAGCCGAGTCAGTCATCTGTGGTTAAATGTTCCTATCTCAACAATGGATTCAATCATGTTACTAAAAGTCATTATCATCATTTTGTTTATCGGTGTCATCGCTAGCTTATTTGGCGGGCTGAATTTTCTCGTGAAAGACATGGGTAATTCAAGCAAGCGTTTACTTTACGCATTAGGCATTAGGATTGGCCTTGCCACTGTATTAATTGCCTGTGTTATCTATGGCGTCTCAAGTGGCCAATTAAATAGTACCGCGCCTTGGGATCGTCAACTGCATCCCGAGAATGTTACTCCCTACCAACCGGCTACCAAACAATAATCCCGTAAAAACAAAAACGGCCAGGCAATGCCTGGCCGTTTAATTCAAGCTACGACTGTTTTACGCCAGAACGTAAACAAATAAGAACAACCCAACCCAAACCACATCAACAAAGTGCCAGTACCATGAGGCGGCTTCAAAACCGAACTGGTCATCATGGCTAAAGTGCCCTTTAAGGCCTCGCAACCACTGTACTAATAGCATACAGGTACCGAGAGTCACGTGCGCTCCGTGGAAACCAGTTAACAAGAAGAAGGTAGTGCCATAGATGCCTGTTTCAAGAGTCAAACCCATGTGCTGATAGGCATGAATATACTCTTCCGCCTGCAAGAACAAGAAGAAGATACCCAAGGCTACTGTAATACCTAACCAGGTATTAAACTTCTTGCGGTTATCATTTTTAAGCGCCGTGTGGGCGATATGAACTGTCACACTAGACGTCATAAGAACAACCGTATTCCATAGCGGCAACCAACTTAATAGGCTACTCCAACCAGGGAAGTTCATATTTTGCTCGGGGCCTTTAAACTGTGCGTCTTCACCATTGGCCATTTGATCTGGCGTCACCATCACTGGCCATTCAGCTTGATAGCCAGGCCATAGGATTTGGTTATTTGCTGCAGCTGCATCTGTAGGCGTATCGTCGAACAGACCAACTGCGGCCTCACCACCTAACCAAGAGTTTGCAAATACTCTCACATAAAAGAGTGCGCCAAAGAAAGCGACAAAGAACATCAGCTCAGAGAAAATAAACCACAGCATACCCAGCACATAAGATTTTTTAAGCTGGTCATTGGCTAGGCCGCGCATATTTTCATCAATCACTATGCTCCACCACTTGTACATCACCAAAACCATGATCAGTAAACCGATCAGAAAAATCGTTGGCGAACCGCCCTCAATTACCCAGCTGGCTGCACCAAAAGCAAGAATACCCATACCGGTTGCGGTAATGATTGGCAGCTTACTTTGTTCTGGTACGTAATAACTACTTTCTGTTGACATCTGTGTTCTCCATTTCTAAACCTAGTGCTACTTTTAACTAAAATCTCAGTTAGCTAAAAACTCACTGTATTTGTGAGACCGACAATTCTGAGCGGTCTGTTATATCAAATAACGTATATGATAATGTGACTGTATTCACACTATCCGGTAAATCTGGGTCTATGATAAACACTAGACCTAATTCTGCCTGATCACCTGCCGCCAAGGGCTGGCTATCAAAGCAAAAACATGCGGTTTTATGAAAATAATCTGCCGCATTGTTAGGCAACACGTTAGGTATCGCCTGTGCGATCATATCTTCACCGGTGGTGTTATGAGCGAAAAAATTAACTGCTCTTGATTCGCCTGGGTGAACCACAACACTATATTCCATGGGATAAAACTTCCAGGGCATTTCAGCGTTGTTAGTCGCCACAAACTGCACTTCCACCTGCCGAGAGGTGTCTACACGTACCTCAACCGCTTCATATTTACCGTCAGTTCTGCCACCAATGCCCGTAATCTCACAAAACAGATCGTACAGCGGCGGCAAAACAAAAACGGCAAACAAAAACATAGCCACCGCCATTGCCAATAACTTGGCTAATAGTTTGCGATGACTAGTTTGCATAACCAATACCTACTTAACCTGTGGTGGCTTTTCAAAGGTGTGATAAGGCGCTGGGGTTGGAACTGTCCATTCCAAACCTTCTGCTCCTTCCCAAACCTCTGGCTTGTCCACTGGCTTGCCGTGAGTAATGGTACGCACAACATTAAATAGGAAGAGTATCTGAGCAGCACCGTACATAAATGCACCAATACTAGATACCATATTCCAATCAGCAAACTGAAGACCATAGTCAGCATAACGTCTTGGCATGCCTGCTAGGCCCAAGAAGTGCTGAGGCATAAAGGTGATGTTGAAACCAATAAAGGCGATCCAAAACTGAACCTTACCCATGGTTTCGTCATACATCTTGCCACACCACTTTGGTAGCCAATAGTAAACAGCCGCAGTACCACTAAATACCGCACCAGCCACCATCACATAGTGGAAGTGGGCAACTACAAAGTAGGTATCATGGTACTGAATATCTGCCGCCGCAATTGACAGCATCAAACCGGTAAATCCACCAAAGGTAAATAGAATCACAAAGGCAATACTAAACAGCATCGGGGTTTCAAATGTTAATGAACCCTTATACATAGTAGTAATCCAGTTAAATACTTTCACCCCGGTTGGTACCGCAATCAACATGGTGGCATACATAAAGTACAGTTCACCGGCAATCGGCATACCTACTGTAAACATGTGGTGCGCCCATACGATAAACGACATAAATGCAATCGATGCCGTTGCATAAACCATTGAAGAATAACCAAACAAAGGCTTGCGACTAAATGTTGGGATAATCTGAGAGACCACACCAAATGCAGGCAAGATAATGATGTAAACCTCAGGGTGACCAAAGAACCAGAATACGTGCTGGAACAAAACAGGGTCACCACCACCGGCAGCGTCAAAGAAACTCGTGCCGAAGTTGATATCCATCAGCATCATAGTTACCGCACCGGCCAATACAGGCATTACAGCAACAAGCAAGAATGCAGTGATCAACCAGGTCCATACGAACATAGGCATTTTCATGTAAGTCATGCCTGGAGCGCGCATATTCATTACCGTAGCGATAATGTTAATTGAACCCATAATCGAAGATGCACCCATAATATGCACACCAAAGATAAAGTAGTTCACTGTATCTGGGGCATAGGTGGTTGATAGTGGCGCGTAGAAAGTCCAACCGAAGTTAGGGCCGCCACCTTCCATAAATAAGGTTGCTACAAGAATTGCGAATGCAAAAGGTAGAATCCAGAAACTTAGGTTGTTCATGCGCGGTAGTGCCATATCCGGCGCGCCGATCATCATTGGAATCAACCAGTTAGCCAGACCAACAAAGGCCGGCATAATGGCGCCAAATACCATGACCAATCCATGCATCGTAGTCATCTGGTTAAAGAATTCTGGTTTAATTAACTGCATACCCGGCTGGAATAATTCCGCGCGAATAACCATCGCGAAAGATCCACCCAAGATAAACATGGCAAAGCTGAACCATAGGTAAAGCGTACCGATATCTTTGTGGTTTGTGGTAAACAACCAACGGCTTGCGTATTTTACCCAACCGTCAGCTAATGTTGCGGGACCATGTGCCATATCGAAAACTCCCTATTTAGCTTGTTTGTAGTTAAGAACATCAACTGGCTGAGTAATATCACCCACATCGTTGCCCCAAGCATTACGCTCGTAATGAATAACTGCGGCTATATCAACTTCTGAAAGTTGATCCGCAAAAGACTGCATTGCAGTGCCAGGGATGCCGTCGACAACCACACGAAGGTGCTCAACAACTGGCCCCAAGGCAATCACACTGTTTTTAAGTGCTGGGAAAACGCCCGGAATACCCTCACCATTGACTGCGTGACAGCCAGCGCATGAACGGTTGTAAACCTCTTCACCCTGAACCATCAACTCATCAAAGGTCCACTGCTTACCAATAGTAGAGGCATATTCAGCCGCAGCCGCTTTCTTATCCGCTAGCCATTGGTCATATTCAGCCTGTTCTTTAACTTCAACTACAACCGGCATAAAGGCATGACCTGAACCACATAGCTCAGTACATTCACCCACATAGGTGCCTGGCTTTTCAGTCTTAGCCCAAGCAGAGGTAAATAATCCTGGTACCGCATCACGTTTTACACCAAAATCTGGAACCCACCAGCTGTGGATTACATCGTTACCAGTAATCAAAAAACGTACTTTTTTGCCTGCAGGAAGCACTAAGGGCTCAGTCACTTCACGAAGATAGTGTTCGCCTTTGGGCTCTCTGCCATAAATTTCGTCTTGTGGAGTACGTAGCTCACTCATGAACTTAACGTCTTCGCCAAGATACTCGTACTGCCACTTCCACTGATAGCCGGTTACCTTAATGTCGATATCTGCATTTTCAGTATCGTAAACTTTAAGAAGGGCTGTAGTTGCAGGAATGGCCATAACAATCAAAATAATTGCAGGGACGATAGTCCAAAGTAATTCAACAATTAAATTTTCATGGAAGTTTTCCGCTACAGCGCCGCGAGATTTGCGGTGGGCATACATAACGTAAAACATGAAACCAAATACAGCTACACCGATAACGGTACATATCCACATCATAACCATATGAATATCGTAGGCTGCCTGACTGACTTCTGTAACTCCTTGAGGCATATTAAGCTGACTAGCTGCCGACTCGGCATGTGAACTAACAGCTGAAACCAAGGCCAGTATTGCACCGAGGGGTCTCAAGAAAAGCGCTTGCGCTTTTTTCAACATCGCGTGTATCTCCGTGGTAAGTCTATGAACTCTCTACCCTGCTTCATGATAGCGCCGCTAAGAAAACGAGCGGACACCAATTGAGGCGCGGCATTGTACCAAACCCCTTCAGGTTTCTCTAGGCGTATGCCTATGAATTTTTTCAATGTATACCGCATAATTAAACACCTTTAACTATCAAAACTTCTGCGTAGTTGCCAAACACCGACGCAAGACAGCACACCTGATTGCCCAGTAAGCGAAAATTATTATTATTGTTAGACCGATTAATTTGAGGGATCTAGTATTTTGACTGTCTGAGTTGGCTCAGATTTTGACCGCATACCTTTAGTGACTCTAGTAATAAGCTCATTGGGCGATGAAGAAATACGAATTTCATCTAAAAATCCACAGCTAACGCACTCGCGATAATCTGTGCCATCCTTGCTATAAGCCACTATTTTGTCCATTTTTGAACATTTAGGGCAAACTACACCAGCAATAAATTGTTTTTTAGTTGAAAACGCCATCAAAAATTCACCACAATAGGCTCAGAGAAGTTTGTGTAGCATACTTAAATCAAATCTACACAGACAACATACTATATTATAATCGCGGATAGCTATTATGGATCACTCAATTAGAAGTTTTAAAGGAATTAATCCCAGTCTCGGAGAGCGAGTTTATATCGATCCGCAGTCAACAGTGATTGGCGACGTTCATCTTGGTGATGATGTTTCCGTATGGCCCGGCGCAGTGATTCGTGGCGATATGCACTCAATAAGAGTAGGCGCAAGATGCAATGTGCAGGACAATGCCGTACTTCATGTAACCCATGCCTCTGATTACAACAAAGATGGCTACCCACTGGTTATTGGCGAAGGGGTGATTATTGGTCATCGCGCTATTTTGCATGGCTGCACTCTAGGCAACCAAATTTTAGTGGGTAATGGCGCGGTGATTAATGATGGCGCGGTGGTAGAAGACAACGTTATTGTCGGTGCAGGCTGTATGGTGCCACCTCGCAAAACCCTTGAAAGCGGCTTTATTTACGTGGGCAATCCCTGCAAAAAACTGCGCCCCCTTAGCGAAGACGAAAAACAGTTTTTTAGCTATTCAGCCGCCAGCTATATTAGATTAAAAGACCAGTATTTATCCGAGCAGGGCTAGTTAAAACGAGATTACTTTGAAAGCTCGGCTCTTAGGTTAGCAATAACCGCTGCGGTTTCTGGCCGCAGGTCGCGCCACAGAGCGAAGGACTCCGCCGCCTGACCCACCAACATACCCAAACCATCACTAACTAGAGCACCGCGTTCGGTGGCCCATTGCATAAACGGCGTAGGCTCAGCGCCATACAGCATGTCGTAGCAAGCAGTTGCGGCCTCTGCGTTTATAAGGCTATCCGGCAAAGGCGGCAAATCACCCTGAAGACCGGCACTGGTGCCATTAATAATCAAATCGAACTGTTGCTCGCCCAGCATATCGTAGCCACAGCCCAGCAAATAACCCAACTCAGCAAAGCCTTTAGACAACTGCAATGCCTTATCCACAGTGCGATTAGCAATCACCACATGCTGTGGCTGCTGCCCCAAGAGCGGCTCTAAAACGCCGCGAACTGCGCCGCCAGCACCTAAAATTAGCACTTTCTTATGGCGAATCTGCCAGCCAAGATTGTGCACAATATCGTTTACCAGACCAACACCATCGGTGGTATCCCCCAACACAGTGCCATCTGCTTGCATCGAGAGGGTATTAA
The DNA here is from genome assembly GCA_024644585.1 of Porticoccaceae bacterium. Lineage (GTDB taxonomy): Bacteria > Pseudomonadota > Gammaproteobacteria > Pseudomonadales > Porticoccaceae > HTCC2207. Next base: position 22,389 of record JAHEHM010000013.1, read on the forward strand.
CCGCGCCGGCACGACGTGCTCTCGGCGTGGTTCGCGCCACATAAGAATAGGCATCCTGCTTGAAGGGTACGGTAATATTTAACCCCTTGCCGCCATTGGCAAAGAAGGCATCCGCCGCCGCCTCAAAGCCATCCTCAGCAACCAGCTGTTTGCTGTAGCTTAAATCCTGCTTAGTTTGCTCAGCAAACTGGCGGTGAATTTCTGGCGATTTACTGTGCGCTATAGGGTTGCCAAATACGGCGTATTTGTCTGTCATTAGATCCAGTCCCTATCCGTTAAATACTGTTCATATAATTCAGCTTCCGCGCTGCCTGCCTCTGGTTGCCAGTCGTATTCCCAACGTACCATAGGTGGCATAGACATCAATATTGACTCAGTGCGACCACCGGTTTGCAAGCCAAACAACGTACCGCGATCATAGACCAAGTTAAATTCAACATAGCGCCCACGACGGTAAAGCTGAAAACTGCGCTCGCGCTCACCGTAGGCCTGCTCGCGACGGCGCTGCATAATCGGCAAATAGGCCTCAATATAGCTATCGCCAATTGCCTGCATAAAGGCAAAACTTTGCTCAAACCCTAACTGATTAAAATCATCAAAAAATACGCCGCCTACGCCGCGCGGTTCGTCGCGATGACGCAAATAAAAATAGCTATCGCACTGCTTTTTTAGGCGAGGATACATTTCTTCCCCAAAAGGGTCACAGGCATTTTTGGCGGTTTGATGCCAATGCTCGCAGTCTTCTTGATTGCCATAATAGGGGGTTAAATCATAGCCGCCACCAAACCACCAAACTGGGTCTTCACCGTCTTTTTCAGCAATAAAAAAGCGCACATTAGCATGGGAAGTAGGCATATAAGGGTTATGGGGGTGAATCACTAGGGAAACGCCCATCGCCTCAAAGCTACGACCGGCTAATTCAGGTCGACTCTGGGTTGCAGAGGCCGGTAACTGATCACCAGAAACATGAGAAAAATTAACGCCGCCTTTTTCTATTATCTTGCCATCGGCAATCACACGACTGCGACCGCCGCCGCCTTCAGGGCGAATCCAGTTATCTTCTTGCCAAGCACTGCCGTCTTCCTGCCCCAATGCATCACAGATGCTATCTTGCAGACCCAGTAGGTAGCTCTTAACCAATTCTTTATCAATCGTTTGCATATTATCCTTTACGGATGACCTTGCCATTTAGTAGGTGTCGAATTTCACTGGGCGCACTAGCCGAGCCAATAGTGCCTGAAGCAATGGCATCTAGTCTGCGCCCAAAGTAACTTCTAACTTTTAACGAATTGGTCGCCTCGGGCAAGCCCTGAGGGTTAGCCGATGTAGACACAATCGGACCGCCAAAGGATCGACAAAGACTCGCCGCCAGCGGATGCGAAGTTACCCTAACCGCCAGTGTATCATGGTCGCCCACAATCCAATCCGGCGCCACGCCATTATGCGGAATCAACCAGGTGATCGGCTTGCTACTGGGTTGCTGTAACTGGTCTAACTGGGTGGCTGTTAGGCCCTCAGTGAAGGGCGAAAACTGCTGCCAATCACAGGCGATAAGAATCACCCCTTTATGCTCAGGGCGACTTTTTAAACTAAGGATTTTAGCTACAGCTGAGTAGCTGTAGGGGTCACAGCCCAAACCCCAAACCGCTTCGGTCGGGTAGGCTATCACCCCCTGTAAATGCAACTGATGCACTGCAAGGCTAGTACTTGTTCGCCTGCTCCAGTTGATCACAAATTGACTCAGCTGTTTTTTAGACGTTCCTGCAAGGCAGCGTCTTTAGCAATAATTGCTTCAGCATTAGCCGCACGCTCAGCAACAAGCTTCTGATGCATCTCCGCATCGCCCACACCGATAATTTGTGCCGCCAAGTAAGCTGCGTTTTTAGCGCCCGCTTTACCAATAGCGACTGTAGCCACAGGAATACCGCCAGGCATTTGAACGGTTGAAAGCAACGCATCAAGACCATCAAGCGAACCATTAATTGGCACACCGATTACCGGCTTAAGGGTTGTTGCAGACACTGCACCCGCCAAGTGCGCCGCCATACCTGCCGCGCAGATAAAGGCCGCACAACCGCGCGCATCGGCATCGGTTACATAGCTGTGAGTGGCTGCTGGGGTGCGGTGCGCAGAAGTCACCTTCACCTCAAATGGAATATCAAATTTCTTAAGAATATCAAAGCTGGCTTCCATTACTGGCAAATCAGAATCGGAACCCATAAGGATTGCAACAAAAGGCTTACTCATAATTTTAACGATCTCCGTAAAAGACGCGCAGATTACCGAAACTTTAGCCTCTGCGCAATCCTCTATTTTAATCGAAAACGGTTACTAAACCTAGCAATACAATATTATCTGCAATTATACTGCCATAAATGCTTGGACTTGCCATCATGCAGACATTAATGTGCCTATGGTTGTTTTAATACACCTGAATCCTCACGTAGTCCGCATATTTATCTATGATTGATTTGGCAGCCTTATGAGAAAAATTACCACTTAGATTCAGTGTCTCAACTTTCTTATCGCATCCTGCCTGGATAGCATCTACCAATATTTTTGCCCCGCTAATACTGATTTCATTAAACCCAAAATCTATAGTGCTTGGGCACAGATACCCTTTATTTTTAATACCATTAGCTAAAGCTTCAACATTATGATCAGTTAAGCCTTTGCTTGAAATCTCCAATTCATGCAACTTTTTGGCCTCTGCGCTCGCGGCTAAAGATTCAAGAAAGACACTCATATGAGATTCAACTTGAGGCTCGATATTATCCTCTCTTATCAAACTTCCAGACCATGTTAGAGATGTTAATTTTATGTTGCTTTTCATCGGGCTATTGCCGCCTTTATCACTATATATTTCAGTTAGTGCATTAAGCAGTTCAGCTGTCCCCACCTCATGAAGAGCGCCAAAATATAGCTTTTCAAGATTATTTTTTGTCCCAATCAAATACTCAACAAAAAGGGCTGCATCGCCTTCAGCAATACCCTCTAATTGTAACTCTTTTAGCGCTAGTGCTTTATCCATTCTTAGATGCGTTAATTCACTAAGCGCACTAATCAGCCTACCAGACGGCCATTCAGATGTTGTCTCCTGATGAATTTTGTATTGAAAAGTTAATTCTTTTAGTCCCCTCATAAGCAGTCCGTCTAAGGTTTCCAAGCTTTCTTTTGACAAAAAACCAATCTGATGATTCATAATATCACCGGAACCATTTAATCTCAGGACGTCAAGTTGAGGGTACTTATTTAAATAATTTAATGCGTGCAGATTTAGTGAAGAATAAAAATTTATAAAAAAATCGTCATACGAATAAAAATTCTTCAAGAACTCATCCATGTTAATCAAGCCAGATAAACTCAACCTTTCAAATTTTCTTTTTTCAGGGTCCGCTCTACTCGATATTATCTTTTTAGCTAATTTACCCGAAAAAAATGGGCTATAAAGCAACTGACTTAGCCGATCGGGTAGATTTGAAATTGGGTTGGGATATTCAACACCCTTTATGTTTAAATCTAAACTAGTTAAGGCGTTACTGTTGTATAAGTTGTTTTGAAATTGGCTCAAAGAATCATAATAAAATGTTTCTTCAAAACCTTTGGCCAAATTTACTGAAAGTGAATCAATGTTTAAATATTTTAGCATCAAGGTGATGGCATCAAGCTGCTCGGGGCTTTTAACACCGTAATACCCTGTATCAATAGACCAATATTCATTCGACTTACTAAAAGAGCTGTCTTTTTTGATTGCTGGAAGAGTAAATTGAATTTCTTCGTACATCGCTATTTGGCGCTTATGATCATTTATATCTGTTTCATAGTCCAAATTACCACCAACTTCGGCCTGTTCTTCATCTGCATCTTCCAAATCATTCTCATAAAAAAACAGGCTGGCTAACCATTCCCAAAACAGATCCATTGGGGATGGTTCCGCCTGTACAATCAGACTTCTGTGTGTGTTTTCTAAAGTGCTGAGTTCAGACTCAGCATCCGCAAGCTTGCCTTCTATGTAATTTTGCTTATCAAACGTAGCTCCGTCAGCTTCAACGTGATGCAAAAGATCAAGTAAAAATGAATCATAGAGCTCTTTACAGCTTTCTGTTGCTGGGCTTAATGCACATATTTGACTGGTGGGCATTGTCGAGCTTGACCAAGTATTTATTGAAAGAAATACGGTTGCCGCTAATAAATATTTAAAATTTTTCATTTTGATTCTCCTAAACTTAAAAAATAAACCTCCCGCTCTAAATCCATACTAGAGAATACCGAGAAAGCACAAATGCGCTTCTACAAAAATAAGGCTAGCTCAAAGAATGATTCTTTTTTAAATTGAATTTGTAAATGTCGAGCAAAGTTGGTCATTGTATCCAGCCCTTCAATGCTTCATCTAAAATCTCTGAACAAACATTAAGCCAGCCGACTAAAATATCCCTGCTCACTGACAATCACCCCCTTCAATTCGAGGGCAATCAATAACTGCAATAACTTTTCCATCGGCCATGTGGTATCAAGCTCATCAATTAGCATCGGCTCATAGCCCAGTATATCTAGCAACAGGGACTCTTCATGACTCAGTTTTTCGGCAGGCGGTATTTCCGCGGGCTTTTGCATTAGATGCTGATATTTTTCACCGTAAGTTGCCAATGGGCCGGCAATTTCTTCCACCAATTCGGCGGTGGTTTCTACTAGACAGGCACCCTGTTTTATCAGCTGATGACAGCCTTTACTCTGCGGGCTATTAATTGATCCTGGGATAGCAAATACTTCGCGGTTTTGCTCAAGGGCATATTTGGCAGTAATCAGTGAGCCACTTTTAAGTGCCGCTTCAACCACTAATACGCCCAAACTAAGGCCGCTAATAATGCGATTACGCTGAGGAAAGTGTGCGGGCAGTGGCGGTGTGCCGGGGGCAAATTCGGTTACCAGCGCGCCGCCTTTTTCAATAATCTGCTCAGCTAGCGAAGCATTTCGGCGGGGGTATATGCAATCTATGCCCGTGGCAATCACCCCGATGCTAATACCTTTATTGGCCTCCAGTGCCCCGCGGTGGGCGCAGCTGTCTATGCCTATGGCCATGCCGCTAGTAATAGTAAATCCACTGGCGGCAAGATTTTTGGCCCATGATGTAGCGATTACTTCTGCCCCTTTAGTCATGCGACGACTGCCCACTATGGCTAACTGTGGCAGATGCAAACAGTTAGGGTTGCCACGTATATAGAGTAATGGCGGGGGCTTGGCTATCTGTTGTAGTTGCGGCGGGTAATCCTCGCTGGTCATGGGGATTATTTTTGCCTGATATTGATCGAGGGTTTGATTTATTTTCGCGACTTCTTTCTGCCACTGGCCTTTATGATATGCCTGACGTATTAATTGTAACTGCTGATCAAGTGCTGGGTTATCAACTGAGTTGCGGCTTTCAAATAACTGGCGAAAGCTACCCATCTGGTCAATAAGCGCTAACTGTAATTTTGGCGTGCAAGGTTTTAATGTTTGGGCAATCAGCGCCCACTGGGCTTCATCTTGTCTATTGAGTATTGCGTTCATGCGGTGCGTCCTTTCGAGCAAGGGTGTATAATCTTCTAAAACAAACTTACATTTGATTGTAGACAGCAATAGCTATGGCGATACTAAAAATTCTCGAATACCCAAATCCACGATTACGCATCGTGGCTGATCCGGTCACTGACGTGAACGACGAGATACGTACTCTGATTGATAATATGTTTGAGACCATGATAGATGCCGATGGTATTGGCTTAGCCGCTACGCAGGTAGATGTGCATCAACAGGTCATCGTGATGGACCTTTCAGATAAACGCGACGAGCCACGAGTGTTTATTAACCCACAGGTTGAGGTGCTTGAGCCCGATACAGTGCCTTTTGATGAGGGCTGTTTGTCTGTGCCCGGCTTTAATGAAACCGTTGATCGCCCCAAACATGTGATGATTCGCGCGATTGATGGCGATGGTAATGCTTTTGAAGAAGAGGCCCATGGCTTGCTAGCGGTGTGTATTCAGCATGAGATGGATCATTTAAAAGGCAAATTATTTGTCGATTACCTGTCTTCGCTTAAAAGAGACCGTATCCGTAAAAAACTTAAAAAACAGCGTGCATAGGAATTATTTAGCGTGAAGATTATCTTCGCTGGCACCCCAGATTTTGCCGCCGCTCATTTACAGGCGCTAATAGACAGCGATCAACACCAGATTGTTGCCGTCTACACTCAGCCCGACCGTCCTGCTGGGCGGGGTAAAAAGCTTACTGCCAGTGCGGTTAAGCAACTGGCTTGCGACCATAATTTAACTGTCCTTCAGCCGCCATCGCTTAAAGATTCTGATGCTCAACAACAGCTTGCCAGCTTTGAAGCCGACATAATGATTGTGGTTGCCTATGGGCTGATTTTGCCACAGGCGGTGTTGGATACCCCAAGACTCGGCTGTGTTAATGTGCATGGCTCGTTACTGCCCAAATGGCGTGGAGCGGCACCTATTCAGCGGGCGATTGAGGCGGGGGATGAAGAAACCGGTATCTGTATCATGCAGATGGATGCCGGACTTGATACTGGGCCAGTAATCTCGGTTGCACGCTGTGCTATTGAAGCCTCAGATACTAGCGGTTCTATTTACCAAAAACTCTCTGACCTAGGTGCGCCAACCCTATTGGCCGCACTAGACAAAATGGGTTCTGGGGTGGCAGTAGCAGAACAGCAAGACGATAGCCAAAGTACCTATGCTCGCAAGATTGATAAATCTGAGGCCTTAATTGATTGGGCTACATCTGCCGAAGAAATAAGCCGGCGCGTGCGTGCCTTTAATCCTTTCCCTGCAACCTTTAGCCATATTGCTGGTGACCGAGTCAAAATTTGGGGCGCGAGCGCCACTGACACCGACTCAGCTTTACCCGCCGGTACTATTGTCGATGCCAGCGTGCACGGCATCTTAGTTCAAACCGGCAGTGGACAACTGCTCATTAATGAAATTCAATTAGCTGGAAAGTCAAAAATGTCTGTTTCAGAGCTACTAAAATCTAAGGCCGAGCTATTTGCTGCAGGCCAGAGTTTTGACTTATAAATGGCTAATGTACGAGTAGTGGCCGCTGAAGCCATAGGTCAGGTTTTGCGCGGTCGTTCACTGTCTGCGGTACTGCCAAAATACAGTCAAAAAGTCGCTGATAATGATCAGGCTCTTTTTAAGGAGCTATGTTTTGGCACATTGCGCTGGTATCCGCAGCTGCAGGCGATTGTTAACCACTTGATGTCAAAACCCATCAAGGATAAAGAGCGAGAAATTCAAGCCTTATTGGCCTGTGGCATTTATCAGTTAATGCATATGCGTGTTGCAGATCATGCAGCGATTAATGAAACCGTTGCGGCGACTGTAAAGCTCAAGCGACTTTGGGCGAAGGGCTTGGTAAATGCCGTATTAAGGAATTTCCAGCGCCAACAGGAACAAATAGTCGAGAAACTATCGAAAAATTCTGACTATGCAACCGCTCACCCCCAGTGGATAGTAGATCGACTTTATAAAGCTTGGCCTGAACAGGCTCAAGAGATACTGGCGGCCAACAACCTGCAGGCACCCATGTGTTTGCGGGTGAATACCCGCCGTTGCTCTCGCGATGACTATCTCGCCATGCTAGCTGATGCGAACGTTAGTGCCGAGCCAACCCCTTACAGCGACTGCGGAATATTGCTGGATAGCCCAAAAGATGTCACTGAATTACCCGGCTTTGCCGATGGCTTGGTGAGCGTGCAAGATGAATCTGCTCAGCTGGCGGCCTCACTATTAGATGTTCAGCCGGGACATCTGGTACTGGATGCCTGTTGCGCCCCGGGGGGTAAAACCTGTCATATTCTTGAGTCTGAGCCTAAATTAGAATCACTGACGGCAATTGATCTCGAAGCATCGCGCCTAGAGCGATGTAAAGACAATCTTCAGCGCTTAAATTTACAGGCCAATCTAATTGCCGCTGATGTGGGCGCTATAGAACAGTGGTGGGATAACAATCACTTTGACCGTATTTTACTGGATGCGCCATGCTCGGCTTCAGGGGTTATTCGCCGCCATCCAGATATCAAATTACTGCGCAAAAACAGCGATATTGAAAACTTATCGAAAATTCAGACAGAATTGCTCGAAAAGGTGTGGAAAACTTTGCGTAAAGGGAGCATGCTTATATATGCAACCTGTTCAGTGCTACCGCAGGAGAACGACCAAGTGGTAGCCAAGTTTTTGGCAACAAATAATGATGCCTCTTTGTTAACCATTGAGGCAGATTGGGGAAAGGCCACTGATTACGGCAGGCAGATATTCCCCTCGGCAAAAGGCGGCGATGGTTTTTACTATTCGCGCTTACAAAAAAATAGCTAAAAGTGCAGAGCAATCATGAAAATAGTGATAGTAGGAGCGGGGCAGGTCGGCGCTACGCTGGCTGAAAATTTAGCACGAGAAAATAACGATATCACTATCGTGGATATCGATGGGAATGTCTTAAGGACGCTACAGGATAGGCTCGATGTGCGCACCGTTGTGGGCACAGGCTGTTACCCCGATGTTTTAGTCAGTGCCGGCATTGAAGATGCGGATATGATTGTTGCTGTAACCCGCAGCGACGAAATTAATATTGTTGCCTGCCAAGTCGCCTATTCTTTATTTCATACGCCTACCAAAATTGCCCGTGTACGCTCTCGCAATTACAGTAATCCCGAATTTAAAAATAAATTGTTTAACGATAAGCATATGCCCGTGGATGTAATGATTACCCCTGAGCAGGTGGTCACCAATTACATCCATAAGCTTATTGAACAGCCCGGTGCCCTTCAGGTTCTAGATTTTGCCGATGGCGTAATTCAGCTAGTTGGCTTGCGTGCGGTTGAAGATGGCCCACTAGTTGGCCAGAGGTTGCGCGCATTAAAAGAACATATGCCCGATATCGATGCCCGTGTGGCGGCTATTTATCGCAAAGATGGCGCTATATTTCCAACCGGTGACACCATTATTGAAGATGGTGACGAAGTCTTCTTTATCGCAGCGAAAAAGAATATTCGCAAAGTCATGAGCGAACTGCGTCGTCTCGAAAAGCCCTATCGCCAGCTAGTGATTGCCGGCGGGGGTAATATTGGCTTTAGGCTCAGCAAGGCACTAGAAGACCAATACAACATCAAAATTATAGAGTTCTCAGATAGACAGGCAGAATTGCTGTCTGAACAGCTCGATAAAACCGTGGTTCTTAGAGGTTCGGCAACCGATCAAGAGTTATTGCTTGATGAGAATATTGATAAAACCGATGTGTTTATCGCTGTCACCAATGACGACGAAACCAATATTATGGCCTCCCTATTAGCCAAGCGCTTGGGTGCCAGAAAAGTCATGACACTGATTAGCAACCCTGTGTATGCCGATCTTATGCAAGGCGGCGATATTGATATCGCAATTTCTCCGCAACAGGCGACCATTAGCTCGTTACTGGCTCATGTGCGTAAGGGCGATACCGAAAGCGTGCATTCATTGCGGCGCGGCGCCGCAGAGGCACTGGAATTTATTGTTCATGGCGATGAAAACAGCTCTAAAGTTGTAGGCCGCGCTATTGAGGATATTAAATCGCCCCCTGGAACTACCTTAGCGGCCCTAGTGCGCGACGGGGAAGTGATTATTGCCCATCATGACACCGTGATTAAAAGCGGCGACCATGTGATCGTGTTTGTGGTGGATAAAGATAAAACCAAGGCTGTCGAGAAGCTATTCTCGGTTGGCTTTAGCTTCTTCTAGGGAACAACCAAAGATGCATTTTGCAATTATTGCTCGAGTATTAGGCATGCTGCTGGTTATCTTCAGCCTGACTATGCTGACGCCTGTTTTAGTTGCGTTTATCTATGGTGAAAATACTAGCCCTACCTTTGTGTTAGCTTTTGCCATTACTCTGATTATTGGCATGATCTTTTGGCT
>JAHEHM010000039.1 GCA_024644585.1 Porticoccaceae bacterium
TTGACCAATAATATGGCGATTAAGTTCGTGAACAATTTCTCTTGGTGTCATTTGAGACATACAAATACCTTTATTCTTAACAGTCTAATTCTTCGATAGTGCGATTGTGGTTGGTATAGATACAGATATCGCCGGCAATGCTGAGGCCTTGCTCGACAATAGCGCGCGCTTCCATCTCAGTGTTATCGAGAAGTGCCTTAGCCGCTGATTGGGCAAAGGGGCCACCAGAACCTATAGCAATTAAGTCATCTTCAGGCTGAATCACATCACCATTACCGGTAATGATTAACGAAGCCTCGCTATCAGCAACTGCTAAAAGGGCTTCTAATTTGCGCAACATACGATCAGTGCGCCAGTCTTTGGCTAATTCTACTGCCGCGCGGGTCAGCTGACCCTGATGCATTTCAAGCTTGGCCTCAAAGCGCTCAAACAATGTAAAGGCATCGGCTGTACCGCCGGCAAAGCCCGCAATCACCTTGCCGTTATATAGGCGGCGTACTTTTCTAGCATTACCTTTCATAACCGTATTGCCCAAACTCACCTGACCATCACCGCCAATCACCACCTTGCCATTGCGGCGCACTGACAGAATCGTGGTTCCTCGATATTGCTCCATGATAATTACCTCTTTCGATTTAATACTTAGATGGGGTTAACTCTTCAATAATTCAATGGTATGGCCTTTAAAAAGGCAAAAAAAAGGACGGGCAATGCCCGTCCTTAAGTTTTTCTAACTAGGTTTAGCCTTAGAAAGTTGCTCTAGCAGTTAAACCATAGGTTTTTGGTGCAGTTGGGTATCCACCATAGCTGCCAGGAGCGGCTGTGGTTGGGAATGCAGAAAGTAATGACTCATGGTTAGTCAAGTTACGTCCCCAAAACATCAATTCAATCCCAGTAGGATTATGGGTAAAGCCCATGCTCATATTGAAATTTCTAGTGCTTCTGGTTGCAGGAATATTACCGACACCGTTACCACCATATGCAGCTGCGTTGTATAATCCCGACAGTGCAGAAGTGACTCCAGGAACATTCTCTACTACATCAACCTCAGACTCATAGACATACTCTAACCTTAGGAAACTTGATACCGCATCACTCACATTGAATGAATAGGTAGCATTAAAGTTTGCACTCCAGTCATGAATGCCTGCGGGTGTTTCACCGCTGCGATCCTTGATGCCTTTAGAGTTGCCATTTGCATCAACATCACAGGCTACGGTTGGGAACACTAGCGTGCTAACAGTTGCAGTTGGATCAGCTTCGGTTGGTGCTGGAACATCTATAGCCACATGGTCGCAGGGACCATTAACAAATGACTCATATTCTGCATCAATTTTAATAGCAGATAAGCCCATAACCCATTCTTCAGAAAGCTGTTGCTTCATGTCAATTTCAATACCCTTGTGTCGTTGATCACCGGCATTAACTAATTGGAAGCCATTACCAACAAAGGTATTAGACTGGAAGCCTTCAATATTTTGATTGAAGATTGCAGCATTAATATAGCCAGAATCATGGCTATGTTTAATACCAATTTCAAAGTTATCCGAGCGCTCAGGGTCTGCAGCGCGCTTGGTCGCATCAGTGGCATTAACTGAAAGGTTTACCGAAGTGGGTTTGAAGCCAGTAGAATGTGATACATAAGCCTTAGTATTTTCACTTAAGTCATGAGTTAAGCGAAGCGTATGAGTTACGTCATCTGATTCAAAAACACCATCTTCACTATCATTAGGATAATTGGTGAATGGCGGGAAAAACTGAACAGCACTTAATCTAGGATCAACTGCAGCTAGTGGCAATGTTGCAAAAAAATCTTCTATTACAACGTCAGCCGTTACAGTTTTTTCATCCTTGGTTTTGTTTAAACCAACACTTGCTGACCAATTTTCCGCTAATGGGAATTCCACATTGGCAAACAATGACAAAGTTTTTGCATTCATATCAAAGCGTTCGCCTTGTGAGCCGCCACCAGGGACAAAGAACTGAGCTCTCATTTGATCGCTAGTAAGTACCTGTACGCCGGCTTGTTGGGCTGCAGTGATTACGCCATTAACGCCATCCATGCCAGCGGCTGTGAAAGTTGCAGCAAATTGGTCATTAGCTAGAGCCTGAACCTGCTCTGCTGTAAGCGTTGGAGCCTGTGCTGCAATACCACCAGCAATAACCTGAAGAGCAGCGCCTTTAGCAACTTCTTCACTGATTATATCAAGATTGAAATCACCATCCGATAAGGCACTAATTAAAGTATCTGCATAGGGACCAATTTGATCGCCAAATATTACGGTTCTGTTATTAAAGGTGTCTTCATCAGAATAAAAAGCACCTAGCGTCCACTGAATCTCGGAATCATCATTCGATGTGAGTCGCAGTTCTTGAGTGAAAGTGTCGAAGTTATAATCAAGTTTATTTTCTTTAACTAAATTTGCACTAGAAAAGTCTGCATCAAAATTAGATTTCATATCGGTATTTCGATCTGAAGTAATCGAGGTTAATGTTGCGTAACCAAGATCTTTCTCAATGTGAAGAGACACACCATCATTTGAAACTTTATTGTAGGGCTCAAAATTCATATAGATTTGACGATCCCATGGTGTTGCATCTAGCGGTAAAGCTGCTCCGCCTATAGCATCGCTAACTGCGCTTGCTGGGCCTCTAAATAATGGTCCAGTAACACAGCATGCTTCTTCTATTTTATCATGATCTAGGATAAGTCTAGCTGTAAGATCATCGGCAGCATCCCATTGGAATTGAGCGCGAAATGCTGATCTATCACGATCATTTATCAAGCTATCGTCAGCTAGGTTAGTCGCAATACCATCACTTTTGTTAGTACTGCCTGAAACGCGGTATGAAAGATTTTCAATTCCGGTTGGTCCGGTCACTGTACCTTTAATAATTTGTGTGCCGTTGTTGCCTAATGTAGTTTCAACTAAACCACCCATTTCGCCCTCTGGCGCTTTGGTAGTAATACTGATAACACCAGTAGAGGCATTTTTACCGAACAGAGTCGATTGTGGACCACTGAGAACTTCAACTCGCTCTAAGTTAGGTAAATCAGCCAGTGATGAAGATGAACGTGATCTTGGAACGCCATCAATAAGCACCAATACCGCCGGTTCAATACCCGGGTTGTTAGCGCCATTACCAAATCCACGAATAACAAAGTTAGTTTGTGCAGAACTTTGAAGTTGATTTACTCGCAATGACGGTACTGCTGTTTGAAGATCAATTAGATCAACAATACTTGATTGCTTAATAGTTTCAGCACTGGTTACGGAAACTGTCATAGGAATATCCTGAAGTGACTGTTCTCTTTTGTTGGCTGTAACGGTAATTTCTTCTATTTCGGCTTGAGCGGATCCAGCAGTTAAAAATGCTGATAGCGCAAGCGAAACGTATAGATACTTCTGTTTAAAACGTTTCATAACATACCCCTATATTGTGAAAATCAAGAATAAACGTGCGGTTAGTTAGTTTTTCTCTTGTTGTTAAATACTTTTCCATAAGCGCATCGTCTGTTTCTTTCCTATTATTTTTTTAATACTTCCTAGTCATGGACGAACCTTAAAAAGGTCATATATTCTTTGCCCAAGGTTAAAGCTATCACAAACAACCATTGGTTGCATAGTACAGTTTGCATCTAATTTTTTGCTGTTTGGGTTGCGGTTTTGACTGTGAGATTGTCGGATTTTTTTTGAGTTGTTAAATAAAGGCTGAATTTTAGTAATGAAAAACTACTTTATTGACGGACCGGACGGGATTGATTCAAAAATCCTTGTGGGATTTTTTCACTTCTTCGAAGCGCCCAACTGTGTTGTGCGTCCAAACTCTGCCCTAGGCATAGTTTGTCGAACAGGGTTCTCGTCCATACATCCTGTCGCGCAATAAAAAAGGCCACTTCTTACGAAGTAGCCTTTAATATTTATTGGCGGACCGGACGGGACTCGAACCCGCGACCTCCGGCGTGACAGGCCGGCATTCTAACCAGCTGAACTACCGGTCCACAATAACCTTTCTTCCTTGGTGGGTGGTACAGGGATTGAACCTGTGACCCTCGCCTTGTAAGGGCGATGCTCTACCAGCTGAGCTAACCACCCTCTGGGAAGAGGCGTGCATTCTACCGAACTGGTACCTACTGTCAAACATTTTCTGATGCTATATACATATCTTCTTCAGCAACCTAATATAGCGACCTTGAATAACAGGTAAATCCCTGCAAAAATTTTAAATGAATAAAGGGTTTATCCATTGACCAAAAGACAAAGCATATGGCAGTAGAAATAGGAAAATTCAATAATCTTCAGGTGGTTAAGGTCGCTGACCATGGTGTCTATGTTGATGGTGGTGAGGAGGGCACAATTCTGTTGCCTAACCGCTATGTGCCCGAGGGCACAGAGATAGATGATTGGGTTGATGTTTTTCTGTATTTTGATTCAGATGATTTGTTAATTGCGACTACTGAAACGCCTAAAGCCTTTATTGGCACTGTCGAGTTACTTAAGGTAATCGATACCAATCGCGTGGGTGCTTTTTTAGATTGGGGTTTGCCAAAAGATTTATTGGTGCCATACAGCGAGCAGCACCACCCCATGAAAGAGGGTGAGTCCTATATGGTTTATGTTTTTCATGACCATACTACAGACCGCATTCTTGCATCATCAAAGCTTAATCTTTATTTTGAAGAGGAGGCTACTGATTTAGAGCCTCGCCAAAAAGTTGATTTAAGAGTCACGGATAAAACCGAGTTAGGCTTCAAGGTATTAATTAATGACCAATATTTAGGCCTGATTTTTCATGGTGATGCTTTTCGCCCGCTAGCTATGGGTGAAAGACTGCCCGGTTATATCAAAGCTATTCGTGAAGATGGCAAGATTGATGTCATTATTTCTCAGCATTCATCGGCAGGTAATAATGGTCTAGAAGACCAGATATTGGATTATCTCAAAGCTTCTGGGGGTGAATCAGACCTCACCGACAAAAGTAACCCCGATCTTATTTATAGCCAGTTTAAAGTGTCTAAGAAAAAGTATAAAAATGCTTTAGGTGCTCTTTATAAGCGTAAAATGATTGTTATTACGCGCGAGAAAATATCTCTAGTACAGGCTCATGATCAGACTGATAAGCAGAATAAAGTGCAGGCTAAAGAAAAGCCAAAAACACAGCCTAAAAAATCCAGTTCCATATGGGGCTAAGACCCACTAAACTTAATGAAGTGTAAAACCCTGACTTATTGTGGAGAGTATGGATGTTTCGGTTATTTTTAGTTGCTTCTGTTTTTTTGTTGATTTCAGGTTGCTCCACCTACAAGCCAAAACAGGTTGATAATATCTGCTCAATTTTTCTTGGTGAAATTGATTGGTATAAAAGTGCCAAAAGCGCTCAAAAGCGTTGGGGTACACCCATGCATATCAGTATGGCGATTATGAAACAGGAATCCACCTTCCGGGCTAAAGTAAGACCCAAGCGGCCAACGTTTTTCTTTATTCCGTTGCCGCGAAAATCATCTGCCTATGGTTATGCTCAGGCACAAAACCCTGCATGGAACGATTACCGCAAAGATACCGGAAACTGGAGCCATGATCGCGATGATTTTGGTGATGCTATAAACTTTATCGGTTGGTACGCCAATAAAAGTAATAAGCGACTGGGTGTTTCAAAATGGGATGCTTATCAACAGTACCTTGCTTATCACGAAGGTTGGGGTGGCTATGCCCGAGGAAGTTTTAAGAAAAAACCTAATTTAATCAAAGTAGCGAATAAGGTAAAACGTCAAGCAGCTGTTTATGGAGGCCAGTTAAAGGGCTGTAAATCTAAGCTTGATGAAAAGAGTAAAGGCTGGTTTTTTTGGTAAAAACCGCATTTTTTTCTGTTTTTTTGCCCTTTATACCTATATTTCGCAAAAAAAATGGCCATAAATTAGCCAAATCACTAAAAACACAATATGATGGGACATCTGAATTAGCGGTTACACATTTAGTGTCTGTTGAAACAGTAATATCTTTGTTGCGATTTTGCTTCAAAGGTTAGGCTAGCCCCGTTTCGAGGCTGGATATTTTTAAACACCTTAAACGGTATATTTTTTTAATAGTGAGGTTAGTTATGTCGGATAGAGTTTCTGGCACTGTAAAGTGGTTCAACGACAGTAAAGGTTTTGGTTTTATTGAGCAAGAAGGCGGCGGTGACGTATTTGTACACCACAGTGCTATTCAAGCTGAAGGTTTTAAGTCTTTGAAAGAAGGCCAAGCAGTAACTATGGAAGTTACTCAAGGTCAAAAAGGCGCACAAGCTGAGAACGTTATTGGCGAATAATTTGTGAAATGCCTTTGGG
>JAHEHM010000035.1 GCA_024644585.1 Porticoccaceae bacterium
TGGGTGCAGGGGTAATTATTGCCAGCCAGTTGGGCGGCGTAGGTGCCTACGAAGAGCCAAAAAATGTGCTTGATGTGATGCGCAATGCCTTCGATATTGCCTTAAGTCATCGTACTTATGAGGAAACTAAGGCCGCTGATATTTTAATCGCTATGGATTTAAGAGACTTTAGTATTTCAGATAATACCGAGCGTTATGATGAGCTGTGCGCCATAGGCTTTGAAGCGGCATCCGAGGCGCTGAAAAAAATGGCCTGGTACCGAAGCACCAATCCTTTGCTCTATCTATGGCGGGTTTTAAAGGTAATAACGCCGTTTAAGGTACCTGAGATATTGGGTTGCTGTAAAAACAAGTCATAGCCCAACCAGAAAAATTCTTCTTGCCAATAACAGGCAGGCAATAATCACCACCCATAAGAGTAGTCTTTGCAGAATACGCTGATTCTTTTGGCTTATTGAAAACTGCGAGCCCAAAATACCACCTACAGCAACAGCCACTAGATAGGGTGCAAGCTCCTCGAAGGTAAAGGGTATTACTTGCGTTTGCCATTTGGCTAATAAGCCAACTACTGAGTTACATAAAATAAAGCCACCACCACAGGCTGCTGCTTGCTTGATGCCGGCAAGATGAAGTAGAAGTAGTGCCGGTACTAAATAGATGCCACCGCCAATTCCCACCAATCCCGCTAGAAAACCCAGTACAGCACCCAAAGCTGCGATGCTTATATAGGCAGCTGGTGTGGCAATTTTGTTCTGTTGATAGTTGTGCGGATGAAAGTAAATAAGCCGAAAAAAGATCACCACTAAACTGATCAAAAGAAGGCTGTGAATCACCATTGCATCCACCTGCATTGAGCCCCCTATGTAGGCAGCGGGCATTGAAAATAGTAGGACCAGACCTAGAATTTTCCAGGGCATGAGTCCTTTGCGGGTAAATTGAATGCACACCAAACTACTCACCAATACATTTAGGCTAAGAGCAATGAAGGGGATCATTAGTGAGGGTACGGCTAGGATAACCATCCATGCGGTGTAGGATGATCCGCCGCCCAAACCTACACTACTATGAAGTAGCGCAGATACAAAAAAGACGCTAATAAGTAGGCTATTTAAAAGCCAGGGGTCAATTAGCATTATTCAGAGCACAGTAGATGGTCTACAAAATGGCAGGGCTTGGTTCGTGAATCTAGCTGTTTAGCAATGATTTTATTCCAACCGCTTTTGCAGGCATTTTGTGAGCCGGGTAAACAAAATATGCAGGTGTTGTTTGCCATGCCGCCAAAGGCTCTGGACTGGATAGTTGAAGCGCCAATCTCTTGATAAGAAATCGCTCTAAATAATTCACCAAAGCCTTCGATAGGTTTTTCAAATAATGGGCTGATGGCCTCGGGAGTGATATCGCGCGAGTAAAAGCCAGTTCCGCCTGTGGTGATAATCGCATTCACCGAACGATCGCTAATCCAGTTTTTAACAACTGCCTGAATGCTAGGAATATCATCTTTAGCAATTATCTTTTCATGCAAATGATGGCCTGCAGTGACCAAGCTTTCAGCTAGAAACTGCCCCGAGCTATCGGTTTTCTCGTTGCGAGTGTCTGAAATAGTCAGCACAGCAATGCTGAGTGGTTTGGGGTTGGATAAGACCATAATTTACACCTGTTTATTTTGAAGATAGTCCATAGCTAGTCAATTAACCAATCTGCTATCGATAAATTTTTTATGCATTTGTTTTTGGTTATTGGCTGGCTGGTGATATTTGTTTGAATGTATTCATTCGCTGTGGCGCTCTATGGTTTATATTTGAAGAGTAGGTAATAACAATTTATCGAGTTACATGGATGTAGGTGTTGAGTTGAGATGATTAGTTTTTCTCAGGCACAGTCAAAATTAAGGGAGCTCTGCGAGGCTTGGATTACAGAGGTTGGGTTGGCGTCTGAATCTAGATCTTTGTCTAGGGGTTTGGGCTTTTATCTGTCTGAGGATATTTGCGCAGCCCAAAACGTACCTCGGCAAACTGTTTCGGCTATGGATGGTTATGCGCTCTGTATGGCCGGCGGCGATGCTATAGCACATTCTGAATTTCAGGTTTGTGGCGAATCGAGAGCGGGCAAGCCTTATTCAGGTGCCCCCCTTAGTGGTAATCAGTGCCTGCGAATTATGACCGGCGCGGTGGTTCCCGACTGGGCTGATACTGTGGTTATTCAGGAAAATACCCAAAAAGTTGCCGATAATAAAGTAGTCCTGTTACAGGATATTGCTGTGGGCAAAAATATTCGTCGCTTGGGCGAGGATATCCGCCGAGGACAAATATTATTTAAGCAATACCAGCCTATTACGCCATCGATTGTCTCTGCTCTTGCTAGTCAGGGTATTGGGACAGTTAATACATTTAGAAAACTAAAAGTGGGCTTCTTTGCTACGGGTGATGAGTTAAAAGCGGCGGGAGACTGTTTGTCGAGTGGCGATATTTACGAGAGTAATTTATCAGCCATTGCCGCTTTGATTGATGGTTTGCCGATCGAATACAGCAACCTGGGAGTTATTAAAGATAGTAAAGCGGATATAGCGCACTGTCTTCAGCAGGCGGCTCAAAATTTTGATGTGGTTATCAGCAGCGGTGGTGTTTCTGTGGGTGATTACGACTACGTAAAGGATTGCGTTGAATCTATGGGTAAGCTTGATAGTTATAAGGTGGCTTTGAAGCCAGGGAAACCCCTTTGCTTTGGTGTGTTGGGTGATAAGTCGCAAACCAGTGCGCTGTTTTTTGGGTTACCTGGGAATGGGGTCTCTTCGTTTGTCACCCTATCTGAATTCTTTATGCCGGCACTTCGTTTTTTAGTGGGCGGCAGACAATCGCCACAAAAATTACAGCTTATGGCGATTCTTAAAAATACCATTCATAAAAGCTCCCAGCGCTTGGAGTTTCAGCGTGGAGTTTTGTCTTCTATAGTTTCTTCTGCGGGGGATATTAGCTGGCATGTAACCACCTTTAGTGAGCAGGATTCTCATCTTGTCTATGGTTTGGCGCAGGCTAACTGCATGGTAACTCTGTCTGAGGACAGCGGTGCTTTGCAGGTAGGTGATAGGGTAAAGGTCACGCCTTTTTCTTGGTGCTTTAATGGATAATTCTCTCGCGATGAAAGATGACATTATCCTGACGGATGCCTATCAGCGGCAGTTTTCTTATTTGCGGCTTTCAATTACGGATCTGTGTAATTTCAAATGCAGTTATTGTCTGCCCAATGGTTATGAGGGTAAGGCATCACAGAATGAATTGCGCTTAGATGAAATAAAAACACTAATCGCTAGTTTTGCCGAGCTAGGTTTTAAGAAAATAAGATTAACTGGGGGTGAGCCTAGTTTACGCAAAGATTTATTGCAGGTTATTGATATCTGTAAATCTCAACCTGGGATTGAAAAGGTCTGTATTACTACCAATGGCTATCGGTTGAATCACTTTTTACCGCAATGGATTGCTGCGGGTATTGATCAGGTGAATATTAGTATTGATAGCCTGTCGCCTGAGCAATTTGAGTTAATTACTGCCTCATCGGATTTACCAATGATCATTGGCGCATTAAATAGAGCCATTGATGGGGGCTTTACGGCTATAAAAATTAATACTGTTCTATTACGTGAGCATAGGGATTCTCAGGTGATGCCATTAATAGATTGGGTTAAAGATAAGCCCATTGCATTGCGTTTTATTGAGCTTATGCAAACGGGCGATAACGGGGAATTTTTTAATCGCCAACATTTTTCTGCCGACAAGGTTAAAGACCTATTAGTTGATCAGGGTTGGACGGAGAAATCGCGTCTTATTCATGCAGGCCCTGCTGTTGAATATCGGCACTCCAGTTATCCGGGTTCGGTGGGTGTTATCGCTCCCTATAGTGAAAATTTTTGTGATACCTGTAATCGATTGAGGGTGACGGCTCAGGGTCAGTTGCACCTCTGTTTATTTTCTGAAGAGGGCAAAGACCTTAGGCATCTTTTGCAAACCACTGATTCGGAACCTTTAACAGAATTTTTGCGTTCAAGTATTTATGAAAAACTGCCAAAGCATTATTTACAGCAACAGAAGACCGGGGCTACCCGTCATTTTGCAATGCTGGGGGGTTAATTGAGGGCACTTATGGGTGAATTAAGTCATTTAGATGAGCAGGGCAAGTCGCGCATGGTGGATGTGGGCGAGAAAGCAGTGACTCGGCGTGTCGCTGTGGCGCAGGCAAGAGTTTGGTTTCCTGCCATGCTGTATGAAAAATTACAACAGACTCAGCTAACCACGGCTAAGGGTTCAATTGTGGATACAGCGAATATTGCTGGGATTATGGCGGCCAAGCGTACCGCAGAATTAATCCCTATGTGTCATCCATTGCCTATCGACTTTTGTCAGCTGAATTTTACGCCAGATGACCAGAGCCAAAGCCTAATTATACAGGCTGAGGTTAGAGTGAATCACAAAACAGGTGTTGAAATGGAGGCCCTAACCGCTGTCTCTGTGGCGGCATTGACTATCTACGATATGTGTAAGGCGCTTTCTCATGATATTCGTATTTATGATGTCCAGCTGTTGAAAAAATCTGGCGGTAAATCCGATTTTAAAGGGGGCTCTTAGGCTCCATGAAAAAGTCTTTATCTAATAAAACGATACAGCTTAACTATTTTTCGCGCTTTGCTGAGCTGACAAAAAAAACCAATGAAGCCTGGTCAACCGAGGCAGTCACTGTACAAGAACTTTGGTTTGAGCTCGATGAGCAGTATGCTTTTGACCTCGATATAAGCATGGTTCGACCTGCTGTTAACCATGAATTTTGTGACTGGCAGAGGGTAATTAATGACCGAGATATTGTCAGTTTTATTCCTCCGGTCTCGGGCGGTTAATGCCAGTGCATTACTTTGAATTAACAGAGAAGAAAATTGGCAGAGACTTATTGCTAGAAAAATTCAGTGACCCTACCTGCGGTGCCTTTGTTAGCTTTGAGGGATGGGTTCGAAATCATCATGATAATCGACCGGTATCTCATTTATATTACGAAGCCTATTCTAAGCTTGCTATCAACGAGGCTGGTAAGATTTTAGAGCAGGCATTGGTGAACTATGGTATTAATTCGGCAATCTGTATTCATCGCTTAGGGAGCTTGCAGATTGGTGATGTGGCGGTGTGGGTTGGGGTTAATGCGGCTCACCGAGATGCCGCTTTTGAAGCCTGCCGCTTTGTGATTGATGAGATTAAATCGCGGGTTCCCATCTGGAAGAAAGAGTATTACTTAGATTCAACTAAGCCTTTGTGGGTTGGGTCTGAGGTAGCGAGATGAAGTCTATGGCGGATTACTCACGACAGCTGTCTTTGCAGTGGATGAGTCAGTCTAGGCAGACAAATATTATTCAGTCGCGGGTATTAATTTTTGGTGCAGGTGGGCTGGGGGTGGCGGCAGTCAGCTATTTAGCTGGTGCGGGTGTGGGTACTATAACGCTGGTTGATCATGATCGAATTGAAGCCAGTAACCTGCATCGTCAGACTATTTATCGGGTGGCGGATATTGGTCAATACAAGGCTAGAGTGGCTGCGAGTTATGTCAGCGAACGCAATCCGAATTGTATGGTTAGTGGGCTGACGGAATTTTTAGATCTACAGAGTTTACATGAGCTATTTGAACAGCATGATTTGGTTTTGGATTGTACGGATGATCAAAATTTTAGCCGTTTGCTGAATACGCTCTGTTTAGTCACGGGCAAGTCAGCAGTTTTTGCCAATGCAGTAAAAATGGAGGGTCAATTATTCGTACTCGACCCTGAGGCAAATAAACCTTGCTTTAATTGCCTGTGGCCT
>JAHEHM010000003.1 GCA_024644585.1 Porticoccaceae bacterium
CAGCCTGAACTTGCTAAAGATGGCATCAAAGTCGGCGATATAGTCAAAGGTAAAGTGTTGATGGGCAAATACAGCCGCTATATGCAAGATATTGCCGGTGTTGCACCTGACCTAGCCAATTCAATTATTGAAGAAGGCTGTCGCTTTAGCCACCACAGCTCAATCGCACCTACAGGCACCATCTCACTGTCACTAGCCAACAACGTAAGTAATGGTATTGAGCCAAGCTTTGCTCATCACTACTCAAGAAACGTGATCCGAGAAGGTAAAAAATCTAAAGAGAAAGTCGATGTTTTCTCTTTTGAGCTTCTAGCTTATCGCACGTTGATAAACGAAAAAGCTATGCCCTTTGGCACAAGTGAAGAAGAAGCATTGCCAGACTATTTTGTGAGTTCTGAAACAATTGAACCAAGAGCCCACGTGGATATTCAGGCAGCTTCACAAAAATGGATTGATTCATCCATCTCAAAAACTATTAATGTGCCTACAGAATGTGACTATGATGACTTTAAAGACATCTATCTCTATGCCGCAGAAAAAGGGCTAAAAGGCTGTACTACGTTCCGCTTCAACCCAGAAGCCTTCCAAGGCGTGCTGGTTAAAGAAAGCGATCTTGAAAATACCGTTTACAGCTTTACTCTAGAAGATGGCTCAACGGTAGAGTACAAAGGAAATGAAGAAATTGAATACGATGGCGAGACTCACACCGCCGCTAACCTATTCGATGCACTTAAAGAAGGTTACTACGGTAAGTTCTAATAACTGCGTAGAACCCAAAGGACAGATAAGAGGAATAAAATGAGCAAGAAAATTAATCAAAAAATTGTTGGCTATAAAGTAGTCAATGACGAGCCTGCAGTAGAAGAAGTCAGCGCGGCAGAACAGGAAAGTAACATTATTCAGATGCACGAAAAAGTTTCGCGCCCTGAGTCATTGGCTGGCAGTACCTACAAAATAAAAACTCCGCTTTCAGACCATGCGTTGTACCTAACAATCAATGATATTGTGTTGAACGAAGGCACTGATCACGAGTTACGTCGTCCCTTTGAAGTGTTTATTAATTCAAAGAACATGGATCACTTCCAGTGGATTGTGGCACTCACTCGCGTAGTTTCTGCGGTATTCCGCAAAGGCGGCGACTGCACCTTCTTAGTAGAAGAGCTTAAAGCTGTATTTGACCCACAGGGCGGTTACTTCAAACCAGGTGGTAAATTTATGCCATCACTAGTTGCTGAAATTGGCTGGGCGATCGAAGATCATCTACAAAAAATCGGTATGCTAAAAAAGCCAGAGATTCCTGAGCATCAACAAAAAATCATGGATGAAAAGCGCGCCGAATTTGAAGGTGCTACCACAGCGAAGGAAGAGCCAAGCGACTTCCCCGCAAACGCAGAAGTCTGTAAAAAATGTAGTGTGAAAGCAGTTATCCTTATGGATGGTTGTATGACCTGCCTAAACTGCGGCGATTCAAAGTGCGGCTAATAGCCGATCTTTGAACTAAAAAAGCGGCTACCTAGCCGCTTTTTTTTATCGCCTAATTTTATTGATATTAATTAGGTAATAACCCATTTTATAAGGCACAATATTCAAAAATAAGCTCGAAATTATCTATGGAAAATTCGCAAAATAAATACAAAACCGGTCAAATTCGTACCGATAACCGAGCAAAAATCATCACAATTGCAGAAATGGAATTTGCTGAGTTCGGCTATAAAGGCGCATCCATCATGAATATTGCCAAACGTGCCAATATGCCGCGCGCCAATGTTCATTATTACTTCAAAAGTAAGCTAGAGCTTTATAAAAAAGTACTCACCGATATCTTACAGCTATGGAATCAAGCATTTAACCAAATCACCCCCGAAGATGATCCTGCCGAAGCCATAGGTGCCTATATCAGAGCCAAGGTCATGTATTCAAAGACCAACCCACTGGCCTCCAAAATATTTGCCAATGAAATTATCCATGGCGCCCCAAGAATCAATGAGTATTTGAATAGTGATTTTCGCGATTGGCTGAGATCAAAATCTGCAGTGATCGAACACTGGATCAAACAGAAAAAAATGGATCCCGTAGACCCTTTATTTTTGATTATGCTAATTTGGAGCGCAACCCAACATTACGCCGACTTTTCGACACAGGTAAATGCTGTTCTCGATAAAAATGAATTAACCGATCAAGATTTTGAAGACGTAGCCAATAACCTCACGCATATTATTCTTAAGGGCTGCGGCATTCAGATAAAATCGCCCCTAATCAGCTAGGCCATTCATAAGTCAGTCACTCACAACCCTAGGGTCTAACAAAAAAGAAACCCGCATCAAACTGCGTTGATGCGGGTATCGACTTGCTAAAACATACTAAAAAATTTACTACTTAAACTTTCGATTAAAAATAAATTTAATTAAAAGTTCCAAACTGTTTGTAATTGCACTGTTGATTCATTTTGGTCCTTAGCACCGAGCTTATTTTTCCAGTACTGATACTCAACGCCCACAAAGAAATTACCCGCTTCATTGCCCAGTGCCTCGCCTAGATCAAAGCGTAATTGAGGCTGTATTAAAATCCAGTTTTCTAATTTTGTGGGCGTCGCCTTACCGGCATTGTCATAAGAATACTTATTTATTTGATCTCGACCAGCTATAAATTCAGCATGACCCTCTAAGCTCCAACTGCCGCCAGCCATTTTAAATGGATAGGCCCAGTTAAAATCAAGCATATAGGATGATGTCTCATCAACAATCGTAAACACTCCATCGCTTTTATCACCGCCGGCTACATGGTTATAGGCAGTCATATCCAAGTTAGCAAAGGCAAAACCGGGTAAATCTAGCGCTAAACGCACACCCGGTAAAAACCACGTACTATCAACATCTGACGCGAAATTAAAGCCAGCAATAAGACCCACATCTTTTACCATGCCAAAACTCATATCACTACCATTAATAGCGCCTAAACTAAAATTAGAATACCATTCAGCATAGAGCGTGGAATTACCATCCTTTACGCGAGAGTGATCTACAAAAAAGAAATTATCGCCATACTTATGGCCACCTGCATGTTGCAGAGTAACAATATTAGTACTTACATCTTTGCCGTTAGTTTGGTTCAATAAGTCACCGCTACTATAGTGTACCTCAGTACTACTCCAAATTTCCGCCTGTGAACTTACGGCAAAAGTTGTTGCAAGCAACGCTGTGCCTATGAATTTTATCCATTGTTTAAATTGCATTGTGATTCTCCTTGATTAAAAAAATATTTCCTTCTTTTTTACCCCTAAACTTACTTTGGTAACTTGCCTTGAACACCTTCTACATACCACTTCATACCCAGCATTTCGCTATCAGACATTCTCTGCCCCTTAGGTACTTTTATCTCGCCCGACTGATCTTTAATTGGGCCAACAAAAGGATGTAACTTACCCTCTGCAATAAGACTTTTAGATTGATCAACTATTGCGCGAACATGCTTGGGAACAGCTTTGTTGTATGGCGCCAAATCTAAGGCATTATCAGATAGGCCGCCCCAAACATCCTCAGACTTCCAAGTACCATCAAGTACGGCCTGTGCTTTCGCAGTATAGAGTGGCCCCCAATTATGCTCAGTTGCTGTTAAATGCGCTTTAGGGCCATAAACTGCCATATCCGAGTGATAACCCACGGCATATACACCTTTTTTCTCGGCAGCATTGATAGGTCCAGGGGAGTCAGTATGCTGAGTAACAACATCCACACCCATATTAATCATGGTGTTTGCCGCTTCACTTTCTTTACCTGGGTCATACCAGCTACTTACCCATACCACCTTGACCTCAGCTTTCGGGTTAACTGCTCTAGCTCCCAACGTAAATGCATTGATACCGCGTATAACCTCAGGAATTGGGAATGAGCCGACATAGCCTAATAAATTACTTTTAGTCATAAGGCCCGCCACCATACCGGTCAAATAACGACCCTGATAAACGCGATCAAAATAAGTACCCACATTTTTTGAGCGCTTATAGCCAGATGCATGTTCAAACTTTACATCTGGAAATTTTTTTGCCACCTTTAGTGTCGGGTTCATATAACCAAATGACGTGGTAAAAATTAACTTATTTCCCGCTCTAGCCAACTCAGTAATGACCCGCTCTGCATCAGCACCCTCTGCCACATTTTCAACATAGGTTGTCTTAACCTTCTCGCCGAGCTGTTCCACCATATATTTGCGAGCCTCATCATGGGCATAGGTCCAACCAGCATCCCCCGTTGGTCCTACATAAACAAAAGCCACTTTTAGTGGATCATGATTCTTGGCGAGGGCTATTGTTGAAAAGCCCAAACTCAATAAACCAACAATTAGCACCTTAAATAAACAATACTTCCTTATAGCAAACATAGTTTTTTCTCCATTTTTTAAAAAATTTTACTTCACCCAAAACCAATTTATTCCAAAGGTTTAATCCAATGGTTTAATGTGCACCATGAAACGACTTACCCAACGACATAGGCGCAAATAACTTGATTCGCTGTTGGTTTCTCGACAGCAAAACCAGTACTACAACAGTTGCTACATAGGGCAGCGTCGCCAATAAATTCGATGACACCGAAAGTCCAAAGCTCTGCAATACCAGATGCATAATGCTCATAAACCCAAACAGATATGCCCCAAAAACAACACGCTCTACTCGCCAACTGGCAAAAACCACTAACGCAAGAGCAATCCAACCGCGTCCCGCGGTCATATTTTCAGCCCATAAAGGGGTATCAATTAAAGATAGATAGCCACCTGCTAAACCAGCCATAGCACCACCGAAAACAATGGCTAAATACCTGACTTTTAGCACCGACAAACCCAATGATTGTGCAGATTCAGGGGATTCACCTACCGCCTTGACCACCAGACCGGCTCGAGTACTTTTGAAAAACCAGTAAACAGCTCCTGCCAATCCAATCGAGATATAAACCAATACATCATGAGAAAACAGCACCTTGCCAAAAAAAGGAATACTACTAAGTAGGGGTATCTGAAAATCAATATTTGTCAGCGCTTCACCCACATAGCTTCGCCCCATAAAACCGCTAAGCCCTACACCTAGTATCGTAAGGGCAAGACCAGTTGCAACTTGGTTGGCATAAAAGTGCATAGTAACCACCGCAAACAACAGCGCCATAAGTGCGCCCGCAACAACCGACCCCATAAAGCCAATAAACAGACTATCCGTATGAAATGCGATCATAAAACCCGTCACGGCACCCATTAGCATCATGCCTTCCTGGCCTAAGTTTAGGACCCCAGACTTTTCACAAACCAACTCTCCGATAGCCACAATTAGTAGTGGCGTACCCATTCGAATGGTTGCGAACAAAATATTTGCAATAAAATCTATATCCATGATTATTTCCCCTCAATGGCAACAGCCGGTGGTTCGATTGATAGTGACTGTTTAACTATTTTTGGAGCTGATTTATGAACAATAATTCGATATCCAATTAATACATCACAGATTAATAAAAATAATAACAACATCCCTTGGAACACACCGGTTACAGCCAGAGGTAAATCCAGATGAATTTGCACCATCTCACCGCCCATATACAGCAGCGCCATCAGTAGACCTGCAAATAGAATACCCAGTGGATGCAAGCGCCCCAAAAAGGCGACAATAATGGCTGCATAACCATAGCCAGGAGAAATATTGGGAACCAACTGGCCTATAGGGCCTGTAACTTCTCCAACGCCTGCCAAACCAGCCAATCCGCCACATAACAACAAGCAAAACCAAACTAATCTCTTATGTTTAAAACCAGCAAAGTGCGCTGAACGTTCGTCGCCGCCCAATACTTTTATCTGGAATCCAATAAAGGTTTTGCTCATTAGCACCCAAACGCCAACCATTGCTAAAAGCGCAAATGAAACACCTAAGTGAAGTCTTGTTCCCTCTAATAAAATTGGCATGGTTTGCCAATCAGAAAATAACGCTGACTCAGGAAAATTAAAGCCATTGGGATCTTTTAAAGGCCCATGGACTCCATGTAGCAAAATATTGAGGCTGATATAGTTGAGCATAATGGTTGAGAGAATTTCATTGGTATTGAAATAATTTTTAAGAAAAGCAGGAATGGCAGCCCATGCCATACCGCCGAGTATTCCGGCCACAAGAATCAAAGGCAGCACCCATATCCCCTGAGAATCTAATAGCGCCAGTGCGGCACAACTTCCCACCAAGCCACCCATTAGCAACTGGCCCTCAGCACCAATATTCCAAATATTAGCCCTGAAACAAATAGATAGCCCCATTGCGCAGAGGACAATAGGGCCTGCCTTTACCAATAGCTCAGCAATGCGATAGGGATCACTGATTGGCATTATCAAAAAGGTATGCAACGCCTGCATAGGCGATTTACCCAGCATCCAAAAGAGGAATGCTCCGCATATAAGCGTTAGCAACGCCGCTAAAATAGGTGAAGCATAAGACATCAGCTTAGATTGCTGGCCTCTTGCCTCTAATTTAATTCGCATAAAAACAACTCCTGTAATAAAACTTCCTAGGCAGCTTGTTGCCTACCAAAAACCCCAGCCATCCAGCTACCCACCTCTTCAATAGAGGTTGCATTTGTTGGCTTAATGGGAGATAACTGACCATCAAAAAGTGCACATATGCGATCGCTAATAGTAAATAATTCATCAATATCTTCAGAAATAATCAGGATCGAAGCACCCTGATCACGCAATGCAATTAGGGCCTTATGAATACTGGTTGCAGCGCCGACATCAACACCCCATGTAGGGTGAGCTGCAATCAAACACCTGGGTGTTTGCAAAATCTCACGACCGATAATAAATTTTTGTAAATTGCCACCAGAAAGGCTTTTCGCCAGACTATTATTGCCACCACACTTAACGTCAAACTGATCAATAATAGTTTTAGAGAAATTTTCCGTAGCAGATTGATTAACAAAACCTCGAGAAATTAAGCCCTGCAAGAAACCGGTTAATAATGCATTGTCTCGGAGACTCATATCGGGCACAGCGCCATGCCCCAATCTATCCTCTGGAACAAACCCCATACCACAGGCACGGCGTTGCATGGGGTTGGACTGAGTTAAATCGGCATCAGGGAAGGTAATAATATTGAAACCCTCTAGTTGAGTTTCACCGCTGAGTACTGATAGCAACTCTGACTGACCGTTACCCGCAACCCCAGCAATACCGAGAATTTCGCCCTGTTTAGCAGCAAATGAAATATTTTTTAGATCAACCCCGAAAATGTCGGTAGTGGCAACATTTAGCTGGTTAATCGATAAGAAATCAGGCATATCATTTTTAGCATTGGGATATTCACTGCCAATTTGCGTCTCATCGCCCACCATCATTCTAGCCATACTAGTAGTGCTCTCATCACTGGGAACACAGGATCCAGAAACTCGACCAGCGCGCAACACAGTAGCTGAATCACAGAGAGACTGAATTTCTTTTAGTTTATGGCTTATAAATAAAATGCTACTACCTTCGTCTGCGAGTTGACGAAGGGTGTCAAATAAAGAATCGACTTCCTGAGGAGTTAGAACTGATGTGGGTTCATCTAGGATTAATAATTTAATATCCTGTATCAAACAACGAACGATTTCTACACGCTGACGCTCGCCAGTAGATAGGGTATGCACCAAACGATGAGGTTCGAGAGGCATGCCATATTTAGTGGATACCTCAATTATGCGTTTGGCTAACCGATCCATATCACTGGACGACCGCTGATCCAGACCCAATGCAATATTTTCTACGACGGAGAGTGTTTGAAACAGCGAAAAATGCTGGAACACCATACCAATACCCAGCTCTCTGGCATCAATAGGTGCATTAATGGTTGTTTCCTGCCCCTCCCATAAAAGTTTTCCACTGTCTGGCTTAACCACACCGTAGATAATCTTCATAAGAGTACTTTTACCCGCACCATTTTCACCCAATATAGCGTGAATACTGCCGGCTTTTACATCAATACTGATATTGTCATTAGCCAGACAGCCCGGATATGACTTTGTAATACCATCGAGCAATAGGCGAGAATTTGAAGAACCTGAGTTCATCCCTTACAACCTCCATGTTTAGGGTAAGAATAGACTATTTTCATCCAATGAAAGCGCTAAGATTTCAAATCTTGACATAATTGTCAAGTATTATTTGTTTATACTCATTTTAAATTAACAAAATTCTCTGTGTTAATTTATCAAGTTGACATAACTGTCAGGTTTTGTAAAATTAACTTATATATTGTCAAAGTGTAGATCATTTTTGACAACGCTATGGAAGCACTACTCAAAGGAATTGAGAATGATAAAGTTTTTGCTTAATCAGTCCGAAACAATTATTGATCAAATTGACCCAAATACCTCGGTTTTAGATTATCTGCGAGATAATTTAAATCGTACTGGTACTAAAGAGGGCTGTGCGTCCGGTGACTGCGGGGCATGCACTGTAGTGGTTGCTGAAGCGGAGGGCAATCAGCTTGTATACCACTCTGCTAACGCCTGTATTACCAATATTGGTAGTCTCCACGGCAAGCAGTTAATCACTGTAGAAGACCTTAAAAAAGATAATCAACTACACAATGTTCAACAGGCAATGGTTGATTGTCATGGTTCTCAATGTGGCTTTTGCACCCCCGGCTTTATTATGTCGATGTTTGCCCTACGTAAAAATAATGTCACTGCAGACCCTCATAAAACTATTGAAAGTCTTGGGGGAAACCTATGTCGATGCACCGGTTACAAGCCCATCATACAGGCGGCCAATCAAAGCTTTGAATCCCCTTCTGATGATCAGTTCAGCGAACAACATGATACTGTTATTAAGCATCTTGATAACATTAATCAACAGTATCCCAATGCTCATTTAACACATCTCGACAAGCAGTTCTTTTCGCCGAGTACCTCAGACGAACTGGCAAAGTTATTAGTTGAATACCCAGAGGCAAGATTATTAGCTGGAGGTACTGATTTGTGCCTCGAATTTACGCAATTTTTACGGGAGGCCCAAGTACTTGTTCATACTGGACGGGTCAAAGATCTGGCGACCATTGAACTGAATGATAAATCCTTAGTGCTCGGCGCTGCCGTTACCTATAGCCATGCGGCTGATCAATTAATTTCTCTTTATCCCGATTTAAAAGAATTAATAGAGCGACTGGGCTCACTTCAGGTGCGCAATCAGGCAACCATCGCGGGCAATATCGGAAATGCATCGCCTATTGGTGATATGCCACCTGTTCTGATCGCCTTGGGCGCTGAACTGGTTTTACGAAAAGGGGATGAACGGCGAACCATTTCTATTGAAGATTACTTTATTAAATACAAGGTAACTGCGCTGCAAACATCAGAGTTTATAGAAAGTATTATTATTCCTAGACCCGACCCTCTCGCTGATTTCAAAGCCTATAAAATTAGCAAACGCCTTGAAGACGATATCTCAGCTACCTGCGGTGCTTTTAGTATTAAGATTGATCAGGGTACTGTTAGTGCCATCAAGATTGCCTTTGGGGGTATGGCCGAAATACCAAAGCGAGCAAAATACTGCGAACAGGCATTACTCAATCAGCCATGGAATAGTCAAAGTATTGAACGAGCCATGGTCGAGTTTAAAAAAGACTTTGCACCTATTTCCGACTTTAGAGCCTCGGCAGACTATCGATTAGATGTCTCGCAGAACATGTTACGTAGACTTTATTTAGAGCTCGAAAGCAATAGCCAAACCATTCGGGTGACTCAATATGCGTAATCTACCCTTTCCTCCCGCAGCCAACAATCTTATTGCCACTAAAAAGGTTTTAGGAGCAAGTAAGGCCCATGAAAGTGCCCACAAACATGTCAGTGGTGAGGCTACCTATATCGATGATCAACTATTACCCGCGGATGGACTTCATGCCTATGTGGGATTAAGCACTGTCAGTCGAGGCATCATCAAACAGCTTGATCTATCTGCAGTGTTGTCCGCAGAAGGTGTTGTCGAGGTGTTAACACTTAAGGACATTTCAGGCCATAAAGATATTGGCCCTGTATTTCCCGGTGACCCCATTATGGTTAATCAGGGTGACTCTGTGCAGTTTTGTGGCCAGGTACTTTTTGCTGTGGCAGCCACCAGTTACAAACTTGCCAGAAAAGCCGCTTCATTAGCCAAGATTGAATATGAAACGGACGAACCCATTGTCACCATTGAGCAGGGACTAGAAGAAAACTGTTTTGTTCGCCCCAGTCACACACAGAAGCGCGGCACCCCAAAACAAGCTATCAAAAATGCCCCTTATTCGCTTCAGGGCGAATTTAGAATCGGCGGTCAAGAGCATATGTACCTTGAGGGGCAGGCTTCGATATGCGTGCCCGCTGAAGATGGCGGCATGCT
Source organism: Porticoccaceae bacterium (assembly GCA_024644585.1). Taxonomy (GTDB): domain Bacteria; phylum Pseudomonadota; class Gammaproteobacteria; order Pseudomonadales; family Porticoccaceae; genus HTCC2207. Next base: position 10,375 of record JAHEHM010000003.1, read on the forward strand.
GGTTTATAGCTCCACGCAAAATCCTACCGAAGGTCAGAAATTAGTGGCCGAAGTGCTAGATATTCCGATGAATTTAGTAACCGTGGATACAAGGCGTATGGGTGGTGGTTTTGGTGGTAAAGAAACTAATGCTAATCAATGGGCCTGCTTAGCCGCTTTACTGGCCGCAAAAACGGGTCGAGCGGTGAAAATTCGCTTGGCGCGTGCCGATGATTTAAAAACAACGGGCAAAAGACACCATTTCTTGAGTCAGTACCATGTTGGCTTTGATAATAATGGTCGTATTAGGGGCCTAGATTTGGCGTTATCGGGCGGTTGCGGTATGTCACCTGACCTATCTGATGCCATTGTAGATCGCGCTATGTTCCATTCAGATAATGCCTATTACCTCTCTGATGTTGAAGTGGTTGGGCACAGGGTAAAAACTAATACCGTCTCCAATACAGCTTTTCGCGGCTTTGGTGGACCACAGGGTGTACTGGCTATTGAGCAAATAATTGAGCAAATTGCGCGTGCTGTTGGAAAAGATCCTTTAGATATTAGAAAAGAAAACTTTTATACCAACGATGATGGGCGGGATACCACCCATTATGGACAAAAAATTGAGCAGCATGTTATTAACAACCTAGTTAAGCGCCTCGAGGACAGTTCCAACTACCGCGAGCGACGTCAAGCAATAGATACCTTTAACCAATCAAGTCCAATTCTTAAAAAGGGCATAGCGCTGACACCAGTAAAATTTGGTATTTCATTTACCGTTCAGCACCTCAATCAAGCAGGGGCTTTAATCCATATTTATACCGATGGATCTATTCATCTTAATCATGGTGGAACCGAGATGGGTCAGGGTCTATTTACTAAAATAGCTCAGGTAGTAGCCAATGAGTTTGGCGTGAAGGTGGAGGATATTTTCTGCTCAGCCACAAGAACTGACAAGGTACCTAACACCTCCCCTACCGCCGCCTCATCAGGGACAGATCTGAATGGTATGGCGGCCAAAGATGCGGCAATAAAAATCAAACAACGCTTGATAGATTTTGCCTGTAACCATTTTAAAATTGATGCAGGTGAAGTTGAATTTTCAGATGCAGGGGTAACAGCCGATGATAAGCAGTTTAGTTTTGCTGAATTTATTCAACTTGCCTATATGAATCGCGTTAGCCTATCAGCTACTGGTTATTATAAAACCCCAAAAATTCACTATGATCGTGAAAAAGCTAAGGGCCAACCATTCTTTTATTTTGCTAATGGTGCGGCTGTTTCTGAAGTTCTAATCGATACCCTGACTGGCGAAAATAAGTTACTGCGCACAGATATTTGTCAAGATGTCGGAAAATCGCTTAATCCCGCGATTGATAAGGGCCAGATCGAGGGCGCATTTATTCAAGGAATGGGCTGGCTTACCACTGAAGAACTAGTTTGGGATAATCAGGGTCGCTTGCTTACCACAGGGCCTGCTAGCTACAAAATACCCGCTATTGGCGATACACCTGCAGAATTTAATGTGGAATTATTACCCGATAGCGACAATACAGAAGCCACCATTTTTCACTCTAAAGCGGTCGGTGAGCCACCACTAATGCTTGGCATTTCAGTATGGAGTGCTATCTGTGATGCGGTTGCTAGCCTGAGAGATCACAAGTTAAGCCCCTTACTCGATGCCCCAGCAACACCTGAGCGAATTCTTAATGCCTGCAATGAATTGCGTGCTAGGGATTCCTAGGACATTTTGCTATGTGGTATGAGGTAATTAAACAGCTAGAGTCGGAAAATCAGGATTATGTTCTGGTTACAGTTTTAGGCACCCGTGGCTCAACTCCCAGAGACTGCGGCACAAAGATGATCGTCAGCCGTACCAAAAGCTATGCCACCATTGGTGGCGGTCATCTTGAATTTAAAGCCATTGAGCAAGCTAGAAAGCTACTTACTGAGCCACAATCGCAGCAAAAATTTGAGCATTTTCCACTGGGTGCAAAACTCGGACAGTGCTGTGGTGGGCAGGCTACTATTCTGTTTGAAAGCTTTATCAAAACCAGTATCGACATTATGTTATTTGGCGCAGGACATGTGGGAAAAGCCCTTGTATCGATTCTTGCGGGTCTTCCTTGCCGAGTTCATTGGGTAGACAGTAGAGAACATGAATTTCCAGACAATCTTGCCAGCAATATCTCCAGAATAGTCAGCGACTCACCCAGCGATGAGGTGAGGATAATGCCAGAAAATGCGTATTACGTGATTATGACCCATAACCACCCTCTAGATTTTGCTATTTCAGAAGCCATATTAAAAAGAAATGACGCTCATTATATTGGTCTAATTGGTTCAAAAACCAAATGGAAACGCTTTCAAATGCGCTTTGAGCATAAGGGCTATACATCGGAACTTTATAGCTCGATTCGATGCCCCTTAGGGCATAGCGATGTCCCTGGGAAATTACCCTCAGAGGTTGCAGTTGCGGTTGCAGGTGAAATTATCTCCCTTTATCACCAACAGCAACCCAATCAGCCAATTCAACAGGGGGTTGATTGGAAACATTTAAAACGTTTAACGGCCAACAGTATGAATCTACCTTTAAGTGAAACTCAGGACCTTTAACATGAATAGCACAAATTCGAAAAAGACGGCTCTACAAAGTACTCAAGTTGTCATTGATGGTAACTTGCAGCCAGCTCAAATAGTTATTGAAGACGGAAAATTTACTCAGATCAATGCATATAAAACTGCTCAAGACTTTCCCGTAGAAGACGTGGGAGATCTGGTGATTATGCCTGGCTTGGTAGATACGCATGTGCATATTAACGAACCTGGCAGAACCGAATGGGAAGGTTTTAATACTGGAACTCAGTCCGCTGCCGCCGGAGGAATAACCTGTGTGGTTGATATGCCCCTCAACTGCACACCAGTGACCACCAATGTCGATGCGCTTCAACAAAAAATGGCTGCATTGGATAATAAATTATGGATTGATTGTGGTTTTTGGGGCGGCGTGATTCCTGAAAGCTTGGATGATCTTGATGAGCTGATAAAAGCCGGTGTTTTAGGCGTAAAGTCATTCACTATTCATTCTGGAATTGACGATTTCCCAAAGGTGGAAGCTGAACATCTCTCTCAGGCAATTGAAATATTAGCAAAGTACAACGTACCCTACCTAATTCATGCTGAACTTGATAAGCAGGAGCAAGAACCTCCTCAAATTGGTGATAAATACCAAAGTTTTTTGTTATCACGGCCTAAAAGCTGGGAAAACGACGCCATTGATATGATGATTGATCTGGCAGAAAAAGCCAAGGATAAAGGCGTATTAGGTAAGATTCATATTGTGCACCTATCCTCCGCTGAAGCCCTGCCTGCGATACGATCAGCCCAACAGCGCGGGCTTAATTTAACCGCTGAATCCTGTCCGCATTATTTAACTCTATTTGCCGAGAATATTCCCGACGGGAAAACACTATTTAAATGCTGTCCTCCCATCCGAGAGCTAGATAATCGCGAGCAACTTTGGCAGGGTTTGGCAGATGGCACCATTTCATTTGTGGTATCAGATCACTCGCCTTGCACCCCCACACTTAAGCATATTGATACTGGGGATATTGAAAATGCATGGGGTGGAATTTCTTCTTTGCAGTTTGGTCTTTCAATTATTTGGACTGAAGCAAAAAAACGTGGGTTTGATTTAACTGAAGTCGTCAACTGGATGGCAACACAACCGGCTAATTTTGCAGGCCTTGGTAATCGCAAGGGAAAAATCGCCTGTGGCTATGATGCTGACTTAGTTCTGTTTGATTCTGAAAAAAATTACTGTATTGAGTCTAAACTAATTAAATACCGCCACAAAATTACACCCTATGAGGGGCGAATAGTCACCGGCATGGTCAAAAGAACCTATGTTCGGGGTGAGGTTGTCTATAAAGATAATAAATTATTAGGAAAGCCTATTGGCAAGCCAATTTTGGCCAGCCGTTAATCATAAAACGGGAAGGAACCCATGAATAACAATCAAGCTTTAAGTGATAATTCATTCAGTGAATATATTGATCTCGCCAGTGAAAAAGTAGGCGGTCGAGCTATTGACTGCAGTGATGAATGGTTTGCTAACTGCTCTAATTTGGTAAAGAAAGGTCGTGGTGAATTCAAAGAAGGATACTTTGTTGATACCGGTCAGTGGATGGATGGATGGGAATCACGTCGAAGCTTTAAACGGCATTGGCGACAAGGCATTGATGAAGACTGTGACTGGTGTGTCATTCGCTTGGGGATTGCTGGCGTTATAAAAGGCTTTGATATAGATACTAATCATTTTCGTGGTAATGCACCTGAGAAAGTCTCTGTTGAGGCGGCTGTTATTGAAACGGATGACTTTGAGCATGCAGATTGGACTGAAATTCTCTGTCTTTCCGAAGTTGAACCTAATCAACCCAACCCTTTTACATGCAAGAGCAAACAATCGTGGACACATGTTCGCCTTAAAATTTATCCAGATGGTGGTGTTGCTCGCTTTAGAGTCTTTGGTGAAGCAAAAATAGACCAAAATAACTTTATTCCCGGTGAATTAGTCGATTTAGCCTGTGTTACAAATGGGGGTCGAGGTATTAAAGCTAGCGATATGTTCTTTAGTTCACCAAGCAATCTTATTATGCCCAGCAAAGGTCTTAATATGGGGGACGGCTGGGAGACCAAAAGGCGTCGCGATGATAAAAATGATTGGGCGATTATCAAACTAGGGGTCGCCGGCACCATTCGCAAGGTCATTCTAGACACAGCTCACTTTAAGGGAAATTACCCTGATCAATTTTCGCTAGAGGCGACTCACTGCAACAATGATCAACTTGAGAGCACGTCATGGCAAACCGTGATTAAAAAAACCTCACTACAATCAGATCGCGAGCATTTATTTATTCAGCAAATTTGTTGTGATGAACTAACTGAATTTACACACGTCAGAATCCATATTTACCCCGATGGCGGCATTAGTCGTTTGCGTATCTTTGGCTTCCCTAATTGGATAACAATTTAAATGGATATTCATTCGCTAAACACCTTACCCATCGACCAAGCTAATCATCTTTTTATGCAGTGCTGTACCAGTGAGCGATGGATTAAAGAAATGGTCGCCAATCGCCCGTTTACAGACACCGATAGCGTGCGCAAAACAGCTGACCAAATTTGGAATCATTTAACTGAGAAAGATTACTTGCAAGCATTTGAGGGTCACCCAAAGATTGGCGATGTGGGTTCATTAAAAGCGAAATATGCAAATACCAAGGAACTGGCTAGTGGCGAACAGTCTGGGGCTAATTGTGCAACAGATGAAATCATCGCCGAACTTGCGGATAGCAATAGCGTGTATGAAGAAAAATACGGTTTTATTTTTATTGTCTGCGCTACTGGTAAAAGCGCTAGTGAAATGCTCGCGTTGCTTCAAGATCGGCTAAAAAATGACCGTCAGAAAGAACTTGAAATTGCCAGTGAGGAACAGCGAAAAATATTCCACCTTCGATTGGAGAAACTATTATGAGCTCTATTAGCACCCATATTTTAGATACCGCACGTGGCATCCCCGCGGCTAATGTCAATATTAGCCTTTATAGGAAAAAAAATAACGATCAATGGGACTGTATCGGTAAAGGGAAAACGGATCCTGATGGACGTGTTAAAAATCTTCATGAATCACAGCCTACTTTATCAGAAGGTACCTATAAGATGCATTTCGAAACAAAGGGTTATTTTTCAGAAGCGGATGATAATTTTTTTTACCCCTATGCTGAGGTGGTGTTTGTGATTGGCAAGGATAAAGATCACTACCATATTCCGCTGTTGCTCTCGCCCTTCGGTTATTCAACCTACAGAGGTAGCTAATGAACAATATTAAAATTCCATTAACACCACTTTCCAGCGATGTTTTTGCGCCCTTTGGCGATGTTATCGAGGTATCTGATAACAATACAATCATCCCAATTAATGATGACCGAGCCAATCGTCATCATGATTTAGCGAAAGTCGATGTGAATGAACAGGATGGTCATGCCATTGTTAGTATTATTGATACTCAAAGCACGCCACTACCCCTAAGTGTTACCACCATGGAGCGCCACCCTATTGGCAGCCAAGCATTTATACCCATCGGCAACGTACCCTATGTTGTTTTGGTAGCCCCTGCTGGTGACTTTAACTATCAACATCTTCAGGGTTTTCTAGCACAACCTCATCAGGGTATTAATTATGCTAAGGGCACCTGGCACCATGCCTGTATAAGCCTTGATAATTCAAACCAATTTTTGGTGATTGATCGTGGTGGTCAAGGAGAAAACTGTGATTTCGTATCTACCCCTGAATCAGTCAATATCATTATCGATAGTCTGGATTAAACATGAAACAGGCACACCGCGGTTCTATTCTTCATTTCCTAGGCGATCCAGATAGTGCTGACAAACAGTGCTATGAGTATTTTTCGGATGGCCTAATGATCATAGAGAATGGGCATATTCACAGCCTATGCGATGCAGCACAGGGCATTAAAAACCTAGAGCCTGATGTGCCACTCATTGAACACCCCAATAGCCTAATTATGCCTGGCTTTGTAGATTGCCATATTCATTTTCCACAAACCGAAGTGATTGCCGCCTATGGCGAACAACTTTTGCAATGGCTTAATAAATATACCTTTCCAGCTGAGGGTAAATTCAAAGATAAAACCTATGCTAAAACCATGGCGGAACAGTTTTTAAATGAGCTACTAAGGGCTGGTACAACCACCGCATTGGTTTTTGGCACAGTGCATAAACAGTCAGTAGATGCATTTTTTGAGGCCTGTGAACAACGCAATCTGCGCATGATAGCGGGCAAGGTAATGATGGATCGTAATGCGCCTGAATACCTAACCGATGACCCAGAATCTAGCTATGCTGATAGTAAAGATCTCATTGAAAAATGGCACAACAGAGGGCGATTGAATTACGCAATCACACCAAGATTTGCGCCCACATCAAGTAAAGAACAGCTACAAAAGGCGGGGCAACTACTCTCTGAATATCCCGATATCTATATGCAAACCCACTTATCAGAAAACCTTGATGAAATTACCTGGGTCAAAGAGTTATTCCCTGAAAGTGAGAGCTATTTAGATGCCTATGATCGTGCGGGGCTTTTAGGGCGCCGCAGTGTATTTGCCCACTGCATCCATTTGGATGATAAAGAATGGCAACGAATGGCTGAGAGCCAATCAGGCATAGCTTTCTGCCCTACTTCGAATTTATTTCTCGGCAGCGGCTTGTTTAATTTAAATCGAGCGGTAAAAGAAAAAATCAATGTAGGGCTTGCCACCGATGTGGGGGGCGGCACCAGTTTTTCTATGCTGCAAACGATGAACGAGGCCTACAAGGTTTTACAAATGCGTGGCGACACATTATCTATCTTAAAAATGTTTTATTTAGCCACGCTGGGTGGCGCAGAAACTTTAGATTTAAGTGACAAAATTGGCAATTTTGAAATTGGTAAAGAGGCTGATTTTATTGTTTTGGATAAAACCTGTACGCCACTGATAAAAATGCGCCTTGAGAAATGCTCTGACATTTTAGAAGAGCTTTTCGTGCTTGGCATACTGGGCGATGACCGCGCAGTAAAACAGACATGGTCTGCAGGACAAAAAGTACATGATCGGGATCAAATAAATTAAATCAGATTCCAATTTTTTAATAGTTAGTAACAAGGAATGTTAAATGGATGCATATATTGTTGATTGGTTAAGCCTAATTTTTCGCTGGTTACATGTCATTACCGGCGTAGCCTGGATAGGCGCTTCGTTTTACTTTGTCTGGCTCGACAATAGCCTACAGAACCCACCGCAGTGGAAAAAAGACAAAGGCATCAAAGGTGATTTATGGGCTATTCATGGCGGTGGTATCTATGAGGTTGCCAAGTACCGCTTACAGCCAGAAAAAATGCCCGAAACTCTGCATTGGTTTAAATGGGAAGCCTATACCACATGGATAACAGGCATGATTCTGCTTGCTATCATCTATTATTTGGGTGCAGATTCTTATTTAATTGATAAACGCGTTGCTGATTTAAGTCAGCTGCAAGCGATTGCCATAGGTCTTGGAATTATTGCCGGTAGCTGGATTGTGTATGAATCACTTTGCTCAAGTCCAATTGCCAAAAATGGCTTCGTTATTTCAGCTCTATTAATTGTTTTTGCGACTGGCATTGCCTATTTATTAGCGCAATTATTCAGTGGTCGTGGCGCTTATATTCATTTTGGCGCGGTGATAGGCACATTGATGGCAGGCAATGTTTTTCGAGTGATTATCCCTGGTCAAAAAGCGCTAGTAACCGCTATCAAAAATGGCGTGGAACCGGACGAGAAATGGGCGATTAAAGCTAAGCTGCACTCTACGCACAATACCTATCTGACTCTTCCATTGCTGTTTATTATGATTAGTAATCATTATCCAATGACCTATGACCACCATCTTAATTGGCTAATTCTGTTGGTCATTACTGTCATAACAGCAGTTGCGCGACAATTTTTTATTCTTAAACACAAAGGGATTCATCGACCAACTCTGCTGGTAGTTTCGGCAATGGCGACACTGATATTGGCCATTATGATGGCGCCAAAACCTGCCCCCATAGTTAGCCAAATAAAAAATATTGACCAAGCTCAACTAAGTGCTCAGGTTTTGTCTATTATTAAAGAGCGCTGTGCAACCTGCCATGCGAAAAACCCTACTGATGAGGTATTCACAGTAGCTCCAGGTGGCGTAGCACTTGAGACCATGGATGACATTTATCAGTGGGCGCCTCAGATAAACAGCCGAAGTGTGCAGTCACATAACATGCCGTTTATGAATAAAACAGGTATGACTCAAGAAGAAAGAAATACTGTAGCTCGCTGGTTAGCTGTTAAAGATAAAGATCGTTAATAAAAACGACTTTTAAACTATTTCAATGCATAGATATCAATTTTTTAATTGATATTTGTGATGCTTTAACTAAATCCCGTTTTGAAGGGAAAAAACAAAAGGACTTGTACTGTGAGTAAAATGAGAGCTGTTGATGCTGCTGTTGCAGTGTTAAAAAAAGAAGGTATTAATAATGCCTTTGGTGTGCCTGGTGCCGCTATTAATCCATTCTATTCTGCTATGGAGGCCGGTGGTGGTATTGAACATCACCTTGCGCGACATGTGGAAGGTGCGTCTCATATGGCCGAGGGCTACACCCGAGCTAAACCCGGCAATATTGGAGTCTGTGTTGGTACTTCGGGGCCTGCTGGGACCGATATGATTACGGGACTGTACTCTGCCATAGCAGATTCAATTCCTATTCTCTGTATTACTGGTCAGGCGCCTCGTGACAAACTGCATAAAGAAGACTTTCAGGCAGTTGATATTGAAAAAATTGCTGAGGGCGTTACCAAATGGTCGGTGACTGTTCGAGAACCAGCACTAGTGCCAAGGGTTTTTCAAAAAGCCTTTCATTTAATGCGCTCCTCGAGACCGGGTCCTGTTTTAATCGATCTCCCTATTGATGTTCAGCTGGCTGAGATTGAATTTGATATCGATAGCTATGAACCAATGCCAGTTTACAAACCAAAGGCCACAAAAGCTCAGATTGAAAAAGCACTGACGATGCTCAATGAGGCAGAACGCCCGCTGATTGTATCTGGGGGTGGTGTAATTAACGCTGATGCCAGCGAAAAGTTGCAGGAATTTGCAGAAATCATGGGTATACCGGTGATTCCCACATTAATGGGTTGGGGAACTATCCCAGATGATCATCCGCTGATGGCGGGTATGGTGGGATTACAAACTTCACACCGCTATGGAAATGCCACCATGCTTGCCTCTGATTTTGTATTTGGCATTGGCAATCGCTGGGCTAATCGGCATACAGGTTCTGTGAATGTATACACCAAGGATCGTAAATTTGTACATATTGATATAGAACCTACGCAGATTGGTCGTGTTTTTGAGCCTGACTACGGCATAGTTTCCGACGCAGGAGTGGCGTTAGAGTTACTGGTGGAACAAGCCAAAGACTGGAAAAGCAAAGGAATTTTAAAAGACCGTAGTAACTGGGTATTGGAATGTAGAGAAAGAAAAACCAGCACAAGCATGTTACGAAAAACAAATTTTGATGACGATAAAGCTAAAATTAAGCCACAAAGGGTGTATGCCGAAATGAACAATGCCTTTGGTAAAGATGCCTGCTACGTTACCACTATCGGCTTATCGCAAATTGCAGGCGCACAATTTTTACATGTATATAAGCCTCGCCACTGGATCAACTGTGGACAGGCTGGGCCATTGGGCTGGACTGTTCCGGCAGCTTTGGGCGTTTGTGTTGCCGATCCTGAGCGACAGGTAGTAGCGCTATCAGGGGACTATGACTTCCAATTTATGATTGAAGAACTAGCGGTTGGCGCTCAATTTAAGCTGCCCTATATTCATATTCTGGTCAATAACTCTTATCTTGGGCTTATTCGTCAAGCTCAGCGTGGCTTTGAAATGGACTACGGAAAAATGGACTACGGTGTGCAATTAGCATTCGACAATATACATACTGAACAGGATAGCGAGATTCACGGCTATGGTGTGGATCATGTGGCTGTTGTTGAAGGGCTTGGCTGTAAAGCAATAAGAGTAAGCAAACCTGGAGATATAGCCGGCGCTCTAAATTTAGCACAGGAATGGATGCAGAAATATACTGTGCCTGTTGTTGTAGAGATTATTTTGGAGAAAGTGACCAATATTGCTATGGGAACAGAAATTGACAATATCACTGAACATGAAGATCTAGCAGAAAATATTAGTGATGCGCCCACGGCTATTGCGTTCGATAAAGACTATCTGGATAAAGAATTTGAAGACAAGGTGAGCTGATTCTATTCAGGATTTGCCCCTGCTATTGCTTCAAATTAAATATATTTTGAATAAACAAAGGACTGATTAATGCCAAAATTATGTGCCAACCTATCTATGCTATTTAATGAATATGAATTTCTCGATAAATTCGAGCGGGCTGCTAATGCCGGTTTTAAAGGTGTAGAGTACTTATTTCCCTATGCATATTCTGTAAATTCCATTAAACAACGCTTAATGGATAACCAATTAACTCAGGTGCTATTTAACCTTCCGGCCGGCGACTGGGATGCTGGTGAACGCGGTATAACCTGTCACCCCGATCGTATCAGTGAATTTCGCGAAGGAGTTGAACAGGCCATTGAATACGCCAAGGCTCTTAACTGTAGTCAATGTAATACCTTGGCTGGGATTGTGCCTGATAATGTGAGTTATGAGTTAGCAGAGAAAACGCTAATTGATAATCTTCGATTTGCGGCAGATAAGCTTAAACAACATGATATAAAACTCTTAGCTGAGGCTATTAATACCTATGATATTCCAGGATTCTTTCTTAATAATAGTGCTCAATCTATAGCGCTGATTAACAAAATTGAAAGCGACAACCTGTTTTACCAATATGATATTTATCATATGCAACGTATGGAGGGCGAGGTGGCAAATACTATACAGCGTCATCTTCCCGCTATAGGGCATATTCAATTAGCCGACAACCCAGGACGCCATGAGCCAGGTAGTGGAGAAATTAACTATGATTTCTTACTAGGGTTTATTGATAAATTAGGCTATGAGGGTTGGATAGGCGCTGAATATATCCCCGTCAACGGCACGGAACAGGGTCTGGGTTGGCTCAAGCAATATGCTTAGTGGTTGATTGACATAAATACACATTTTTAAGGAGAACATAGATGGCCAAAATTGGTTTTATAGGGACAGGCATTATGGGTTTACCCATGGCAGAAAATTTACAGAAGGCTGGGCACCAGCTATTTTTTTCGGAACTATACAAAAAAACACCTAAAAAACTTTTAGGTGTTCAGGGGACGGCATTAGCAACACCTAAAGTGGTTGCCGAGAAAACTGATTATATTATTACCATGGTGCCAGACACGCATCATGTCGAAGATGTTTTATTTAGTGACACTGGTGTGGTTCAGGGTCTTTCAAGAGGAAAGGTGGTGATTGATATGAGCTCCATCTGTCCTATTAAAACCAAAGAATTTGCCAAACGTGTTGCTTTGCTAAAATGTGAGTATATAGATGCACCAGTTTCTGGTGGTGAAGTAGGCGCTAAGTCAGCGACATTAACCATTATGGCAGGTGGCACTGAAACAGCATTTCAACGCGCTATGCCATTGTTTGAGTCTCTGGGTAAAAACATTACTCATGTGGGTGAAAATGGCGCCGGTCAAACCTGTAAGGTAGCTAATCAAATTATTGTAGCGCTAAATATTCAGGCTGTGTCTGAGGCTCTATTATTTGCCTCTAAGGCAGGCGCAGATCCCCAAAAAGTCCGCGATGCCTTGATGGGCGGTTTTGCTTCTTCAAAGATTTTAGAGGTTCATGGGCAAAGAATGCTGGATCGTACATTTGATCCGGGTTTTAGAATTCGTTTGCACCAGAAAGACCTGAATTTGGCTTTAAGTAGTGCGAGAGCCATTCAAATGACATTACCTAATACAGCTAATACGCAGGAGCTTTTGAACAGCTGTGCTGCACAGGGTAACTCTGAGCTTGATCATTCTGCTTTGATTACTGCTATTGAAACCATGGCTGATCACAAGCTTAAAACTGGTGATAGTTAATCTATTGATTAGTTTTTTTATCAATTGCTAAATTAAAAACCCTTTGGTCATATTTACTGAGGGGTTTTTTCTTTTAGGGTCTTTAAAAATCTAAAAAATAGGAGTAATTTTAATTGTCCAAGCTAATTTTTCTTGAGGCGAATTGATTATGGAATTACTCTTTTCTTATGGCACCTTACAGCAAGAGAATGTTCAGATAGCAAACTTTGGTCGCGTACTAAAGGGCAATTCTGATGTTTTACCCTGCTACAACATCACTAAAATAAAAATATCTGACAAAAAAGTTTTAGACATCAGTTGTGAGGAATTTCACCCTATTTTGAAATATACCGGCGACAATAATGATGAGGTTTCAGGTACGATATTTGAATTGACTAAAAGTGAAATCAAGCGAGCTGACGATTACGAAGTAGATGACTACAAAAGAGTCAGAGCAAGACTTAAATCCGGTCGTAACTGCTGGATATATGCTGCCGCTAAGTAGCTATTTTTAACTAGCTTTAACTTCTTGCACTAGCACAAAGGGCGGCAAAACTAGCGCCCAGACTAGACTATTTTGATCATACCAGGTCTGTGCCTGTTGATTCGAGACATCACTCACTTTGCCTTCGGCAAGCCACTGCTTAACCTTTTCAGTATCATCCTGATTCAGGGCTATAGCTACTTTGATTAGATCGAAGCCTTTATCTACAGCGACTACACTGCCTGTTGCATAGTGCTTTTGTAGCTGATGCCATTCAATTTTTGCAGTTTCACCGTTGAGCCTAGCTATGAGTTCATTGGTGTCTTCTGTTGATTGCATTTTGTCTTATGCCTCGGGTTGCCAGTGGCAGAAATTCTTAAGCAATTGCAAACCTGCATCAGCACTTTTTTCAGGGTGAAATTGCACAGCAAATAGATTGCCTTTCTGCAGGGATGCAGCAAATTCTAAACCATAATCACAGGTTGCGAACACATGGGGGTTATTGACCGATTCTACGTAATAGCTATGTACAAAATAGAAGCGACTCCCCTGCTGAATACTTTGCCATAGCGGGTGGTCCTGTTGCTGAATGACATTATTCCATCCCATATGAGGGACTTTAAGCTTTTTGCCCTGAGCATCTTTATGGCTATCACCAAAATATTTGACCTGACCGGGCAAAATATCTAGGCAGTCGATGCCGCCATTTTCTTCACTGACTTGCATTAGTGCTTGCATACCTACACAGATAGCAAGAACAGGCTTTTCTTGGATAGCCTGCTTAACTACTCTGCCGATATCAAGTCGGTTAATTTCATGCATACAGTCGCGTATAGCACCGACTCCAGGGAAGACCACACGGTCGGCGTTTTCTACCACCTTAGGGTCTGAGGTTACGGTGATTTTAGCCCCAGCGGAAACATGTTCTAGGGCTTTGGCTACGGAATGGAGATTTCCCATTCCATAATCAATAATGGCAATGTGATCGCGAAAGTCACTCATAATTTATTAGCTTGCAATGAGGTGTCTACAGGGTGCCTTTGGTGGAGGGCATCACACCTGACATGCGTGAATCATGGCTAACGGCAACTCGCAAGGCACGACCAAAAGCTTTAAATATAGTCTCAACCTGGTGGTGAGCATTAGCCCCTCGCAGATTATCAATGTGCAGGGTCACTAGAGCGTGGTTGACGAATCCATGGAAGAACTCGGAGGTTAGGTCAACATCAAAGGTACCTACATGGCTGCGCACAAAGTCCACATTCATAATAAGCCCTGGTCGACCCGAAAAGTCCATCACTACTCGTGAGAGTGCTTCATCAAGGGGCACGTAGGCATGGCCGTAACGTGTAAGACCTTTTTTGTCACCAACCGCCTTATCAATTGCCATCCCTAGGGTAATGCCAATATCTTCGACTGTGTGGTGATCATCAATTTCTGTGTCCCCAGTTGCCTTGATATCAAGATCTACCAAACCATGACGGGCAATTTGATCAAGCATATGGTTCAAGAAAGGAACCGGTGTATCAAGGTTTGCTTTACCAGTACCATCAAGATTTACACTGATAGTTATCTGTGATTCCAGTGTATTGCGCGTAACGGTTGCAGTGCGCTCGGCCATGGGGCTCTCCAAATCAGAACAATTAAGGCCACATTATAAGCGCAAAAGGATCTATTTTTACAATTTAGTTGTAGATATAAGCCAGTTTACTAATATCTCTCTTTAACTATATTGTATATAATCGGTAGAATGAGCATTTCAAAGACAACCGCAGCCCTTTTTCTTAGCCTTTTATTAGCGCTAAGTACTACTGTATCTGTCGCTCACAATCTTTATTATCATGATGCCAATATTCACCAAAACGATGTTTCTAATCAATTTGTGGATTATGGGCATGTGGATCATGGGAGCCATGATGGGCACGATGGGCATGATGAGAGTGACTGTGTATTTACAGTTATCCAATACTCTGAAACCTTATTAACTCATGAAATCCCTGCTGTTTCTGTACCTGTTTTTGGCAGTAAAAAGCTTACCCCTAATATTTCTTCGCAATTCCGACAACCGGATAACGGTTTCTTTGCTAGAGCACCCCCTACCAGCGTCTAAAATCTCAAATTTTGATTAAATCTTTCGCGCACTGTTTTTCAGTGGGCTTTTTTATATTTTTAAGAGACGCTAGTTATGAAAAAAATTAATTTTATTGGGCTACCCCTTTTAGCCCTAACTGCTTTTGCCAACATTAGTTTGGCAAATGATCTTGAGGAAGTTGTTGTGACTTCTTCATTGATTGACGCTTCGGCCAGTGATATTTCAAACCCTATTCATGTTATGAATGGCCAGTCCATTAGCGATGACGCTTCACAAAGCCTAGGTAGCATTATCGATGGCTTGGTAGGTGTATCTACCAGTGATTTTGGTGCCGGTGTTGGCCAGCCAGTTATTCGAGGTCTTGGCGGCAGCAGAGTTAAGGTACTTAACAACGGGAAAGTTGTTCGTGATGTTTCGGCATTAGGCCCAGATCACCTTAATCAAATCGATTTAGGACATCTTGAGCAGGTAGAAATTGTTCGTGGACCCTCATCTTTACTCTATGCCAATGGTGCTGTCGGCGGTATTGTAAATATTGTTGATAATACCATTGCTAAGCAAGATATTACCGATGCCAAATTTGAAATTGGCGCTGGTTATGAGGATGGCAATACAGGTAATACCGGCACTGCCAGCTACCAGGGTAATGTTAACGGCATTAATGTGACCTCTAGCATTCAGTACTCAAATTTAGATGTCTATGCTATCCCTGAGCATGCACTTCATCACGATGAAGAACATGAGGGTCATGGACATGAAGAGGAAGAGGACCCAACATCACTTAAAGACTCAGATTTTGCTAACTTCAGCGCCAAAATTGGTTTATCTAAGGTAGCTGATTGGGGTTATGCTGGGGTTTCTGTAGCAGATTCTAACACCACCTACGGTATTCCATTTCATGGTGAGCATTTTGAATGTGAAGAGGCTTCTGCGATTTGTATAGAAGTGGAAGAAGAGGAAGAGGAAGAGGAAGAAGGTGAGCATGAGCATGAACATGAACTTGTTCATGCAATAGAAGATACAGAAGGCCATTGTGCAGAGCATCCGGAAGACTGTGTAAAAGGGGAAGATGGTAAATTTTATGAGCTTGTTCAGGAAAAAGAAGAGCGAATCTTTACTCGTGTAGACTCTAAAACAGTGACCTTTGAAGGCCTGTATAACTTTAATGGCGGCCTTGTTAATAGCGCTGAATACTCTATTCGAGACACTGACTATGTGCATGTTGAGGCCCATGCAGAGCTTGGCGGCCATGACGATCACGAAGATGAAGAAGAGCATGAAGGACATGGACCAACAACCTTCTCAAATCAGTCAACTGAATTAGCCGTAAAATTCGATATTGGCGATGAATCAATGGGTCAAAAAATTGCCCTGAACATTGCTCAAGAAGAGATAGCTATTTTTGCTGACCATGGTGAAGAAGATGCTGACCATGACGACCATGACGACCATGCTGGTGAAAATTACCTAGAACCTACTCAATCAGATGAGTTAACACTGGGCTACTACATCAGTAATCAACTGGATTTTGCGCACATTGATTTTGGTGTTAGATATGATCAAATTGATCGTGAAACAGAAGATGGTCACAAATATGACGACAGTCTATTAAGCTTCTCCTTTGCCGCTAGCAAACAGCTTTCTGATAACCTAGGCGTTAGCCTTGGCTTATCAAGTGTTGAGAAAGCACCATCTGCGATGGAGTTATTTGTTGATGGTGATCATATGGTGACTCAGCTACATGAAGTGGGTGATGACAGTTTAACTGCTGAGAAAGCTAATAATATTGACCTAACTTTTAATACAGCTGCATCGGGTTTTGATGTTGAATTAAGCCTGTTTAAAAACAGTATCTCTGATTTTATTTACCTGAATAAAACTGGTGAGTTCAATGTGACGGCTGATGTTTTGGATGATCTTGAACTTGAGATAGCAGAATATATGCAACAGGATGCAACATTTGAAGGCTATGAGCTGCAAATCAGTCGCTCAATAAATGTTGCCAATGGTAGCCTTGTGGCTTCTTTAGGCAGAGACTCTGTTGATGCTCAGTTTGATCAGGGTGGCTATATCCCGCGCACAGTTCCTACGCGTAATCTTGTTAGTCTGAACTACAGTGGTAATGATGGTCTAAACTGGTTGGTATCGCTAAAGGATATTCAGGGTCAGTCAAAAGTTGCTGCAAATGAAGAAGCAACTGATGGCTATCAATGGCTTGATGTTAAGCTATCTAAAGGCTTTAAACTATCCAATACTGAAGTACTTAATGTTTCAGTATTTGCTAAAAACCTAATGAACAAAGTAGCAAGAAACCACAGTTCATTTGTTAAAGAAGAAGTGCCGTTACCTGGCAAAAATATTGGTATCAAAGCTAAGTTGAGCTTCTAAAAACCAATAGTTAATCAGTAAAATGCTTAAAGCGGTGTGATATGTTTTTATCCACCGTTTTAAGCACTTACCATTTCAGGTAAAATCATCACTTGTTATTTAACACTTACAACAGGTAATGATTTGAATACTCTCCTAAAACTTCTACTTAAAGGCCTACTGGCACTAATTGCATTTGTTGTTTTAGGACTCTTTATTACTTCACTGGCTATTGATGCCAATCGTTTTAAACCAGAAATTGAGTCTGCAGCTGCAAGCGCCGGTATAGAGCTTGCTGTTGAGGGTGATATTGCCTGGCAACTTTTACCCCTTGGAATCGCGCTTAATCAGGTGAATTTTACGCTGAATAATAAGTCGATGGCGGGTAATGCTGATCAGTTGGCCATTAGCGTTAATTTTAAAACCTTAGCTTCCTTAATAAGCCAGTCTCCTCAATTACCCATTAGTCATATTAAGGTTAAAAATAGTCGAGTGCTTTTGGCTATCCCCAATAGCCTTCCGGTGCAGCTTAGCCAAATTAATTTAGCGGTGGATAATATTAATACTCAGGGGCAACCCTTTACCTATTCTATTGATCTATTGGCACCCTATAGCGTCAAGATCTCTTCATCTGCAGCGCTAAACATCGCGCTGAATGATCAACAACAACCTGAAAGTTTCTCAGTTAATAATTTAGACCTTAGTATTAATGACCTTAGTATCAAGGGTTATGTTGAAGGCTCTGAGGGTTTGAATAAGATCCAAGGACAACTCAGCGCTGATTCCTTTGATTTAATTAAACAACTCAAAGTTGTTAGTCGATTTATCCCCGAACTTGAAGTCCCAAGGATGGTTGATCCAAAGGCATTAACCGATATCGCTTTTGAGGGGTTTTTTGATCTGGTTTTGGACGGTTTTTCAACGATTCAAAGTACGCTGTCTATAGACGGGCAGGCTATTGAAATTAGCTCTGAAATTGATCAAGAAAATCTGAAACTGTATACAGCAATTTCAGCTAACCAATTAAAACTCGATGGCTATGCGAGCCAATCAAACTCAGGAAGCGCTAATCCTGCATTATTTGCGCCTCTGGCGATTCCTATGGCGCTGTGGCATGGACAGAGTCAAATGGAACTGAATATTGCTGAGCTTAATATAGATGCCGCAAGCCTAACTAATATTTATGGCAACCTGTTTGGTAATCAGAATATATTTAGACTGAGCTCCTTTAGCGGCGATCTGTTTGGTGGTCAGATTAATCTGAGTGGCGAACTGAATATGCAGAATAGAACGCCCACCTTTTCAGTGGATTCTTCGGTGAGCAATATTGATCTAAATGCGGCCAGCCAGCTATTTGAGGAGTTTAATCTGGGTGG
>JAHEHM010000005.1 GCA_024644585.1 Porticoccaceae bacterium
AATAACTGGTTGCGTGTGGCGCGTGATAAAGACGCCACTGCAGGCTTCTTGCAGCGCAAGCAAGAGCTGGAACAAATTGGCAAAAAGCTTTCTCAGGTTAATCAACAAATCGAGAAAACCGAGCAATTGCGTGCTGATAACGAAAAGCAGCTAAAAGAATTAGAGCAGGCGCGTCAGCAACTGGATACGCAGTATTCAGAACAGCAAAACAAATATACCGAATTACGCTCAACCTTAAGTGGCTTTGAGGTGCAGATTGAACAGTATAAGGCACGTAAACAGCGTGCTGAGACTGAATTAGCAGAGGTAGAGTCACAGGCTAAATCTGAGAAAGAAAACCTTGCAGAGGCTCGCAAAACTCTCGAACAAGCTATCGAGAAAATGGATGTTGATACTCAGCAGCGTGAGCAGTTGGTTCAGCAACGTGATCAGTTCCGTACAGCGCTGGACGAAAGTCGACAAAAAGCTGAGCAGGATAGATCCCAGCGTCAGCAGTTAGAGATGCGTCAACGGTCACTCGCTACTCAGCTGGAATCGGTGCGCGAGGGCATTCAACGTTTACAGGTACAGGTTGAACGCTTGGGTGAGCGTCGTGAACAATTAAAAGCGGCATTTAACATCAAAGAAGATCCTTCAGAAAATTATAAGCAGGACCTTGAAAATGCCTTAGCCTCAAGGTTGGCGGCTGAAGAAAAGCTAACAGTGGCGAGATTAGCGGTAGAAACTGTCGAGTTTCAGATGCGCGAACAGGAAAAACTGCGTGGTGAGTTAGATCAGCAGGTTCAGCAGGCACAGGGTAAGCTTGAACAGCAACGCTTGTCTGCACAGGAAATTACTACCCTAAGCGGTACTATTGAGAGTCAGATTTCTGAGAAGCAGGGCGATTTAAGCCAGTTACTTGAAAGCCTAGAAGAAGATGCGGCTATTCAAGATTGGGAAGAAAATCTGCAAGCCATTGCCAACAGAGTCCAGCGATTAGGGCCCATTAACTTGGCGGCTATTGATGAGTACAAGCTTGAATCAGAGCGCAAAGATTATCTAGATCAGCAAAATACTGAATTAGAAGAAGCACTAGAAACCTTGCAAAATGCGATTCAAAAAATTGATCGTGAAACTAGAACTAAGTTTAAAGATACCTTTGAATTTGTTAATACCCATATTCAAGAGTTGTTCCCCAAGCTGTTTGGCGGTGGGCATGCTTACCTTGAGATGGTGGGTGATGACCTATTGGATGCGGGTGTGGCGTTAATGGCTAGACCGCCAGGTAAGAAAAATAGCTCGATTCATCTTCTGTCTGGTGGTGAAAAAGCGCTTACTGCGATTGCTATGGTATTTGCGATCTTTAAGCTTAACCCTGCACCTTTCTGTATGCTAGATGAGGTTGATGCGCCATTAGATGATGCCAATGTGGGTCGCTATGCCGCCATGCTTAAAGAGATGTCAGATCAGGTGCAGTTTATTTTTATCTCACATAATAAAATTTCAATGGAGGCAGCCAATCAATTAATGGGTGTCACTATGCACGAGCCAGGTGTTTCACGTCTGGTGACTGTTGATGTAAATCAGGCCGCTGAATTAGCAGGGGCATAAGCAGACTCTTTAGGCGCTAGTACTGGCGTTTTATAGAATAATTAGAGTATTCTTCACTGATGGATTACTTTGAACCAAAGACGATAGTAATAGCCGTATGCACCATGGTCTTTTTAGCCATTGTGTTGGACGTTGTCCGCCGTCGAAAACGCAATCGCTACGACAATATTCAAATGTCCTCTCGTGAGATCGATCGTTCGGTAGGCTACGAAGAAGACAAAGATCCTTTTTCAGAAAGTCAATTTCCCTCGGGCAGATCTAGAGTTGTCGCAAGAGATGGCGAGCATGATTTTTCTGAGCGCATTGAAAACGAAAAACAAAACTCTCTTTTCGATCAGCCAGAGCAGGGCACTCTTGCTTTAGATAACGAACCTGTCGTTGAAAGAGCGGCACCGGCACCAAAAACAAGACCTAAAAAACAGCCATCAGAAAAGTCTAAAGAGCCACCTCAGCAAGAAATACTAGTGATTCACTTAATGACTACTACAGGTCAAACCTGTTCCGGTCAATCACTTCTAGATGCGGCGTTAAACCAAGGTTTACGTTATGGGGAGATGAAAATCTTCCACCGACATACCGATGAAAATGGTTCAGGCCCTGTTTTATTTAGTATGGCGAATTTGCTGAACCCAGGAACTTTCGATCTAACCACCATAGGCCGACAGGAATTGGTGGGCGTAACCCTATTTATGGCGCCGTCAGACCTAGAGAAACCCGCTGAAGTCTTCGATTTAATGATTGAAACCGCTGAGTATATAGCTGAAAAATTGCAGTTAAATATGATGGACGAATCACGCAGCTCAATGACCAAGCAAACCATTGAACACTATCGTCAGCGTGCACAGCAGGCAATTCTTTTTCAGGAGCGCAGCGGTTAAGTTGCGACAGCTTAGATGCCAATAATTCCAGAGGAGACCGTTCAGCGCTATCAGCGTCTTAAGGACGATCTCAATCAGCATAACCATGCCTATTATGTGCTAGATGACCCGAGTATTCCGGATAGTGAATATGATCGGTTAATGCGTGAGCTGCAGGCAATCGAACAGGATTTCCCATCATTATTAACCCCTGATTCACCCAGTCAAAGAGTCGGTGGTGTGGCGCTGGACAGTTTTTCGCAGGTGGTTCATACAGTACCCATGCTGTCCTTGGATAACGCCTTTTCAGATACTGAAATGGTTGATTTCGATCGTCGCATTAAAGATCGTATTAACTTAGATTCATCCCAACAGATGATCTATGCCTGTGAGCCAAAGCTAGATGGTGCAGCGGTTAGTGTACTCTACAAAGCAGGTTTACTAGAGCGTGCAGCAACGCGTGGTGATGGCTCGGTGGGAGAGGACATAACCGCTAATGTTCGCACCATTAAAAGTATTCCACTACGCTTACAGGGTGAAAATATTCCCGATATTCTTGAGGTGCGCGGTGAAATTTATATGCCCAAGGATGGTTTTAATCGCCTAAACCAAAAGGCCAAACAGGCGGGTGAGAAAGCCTTTGTTAATCCGCGCAATGCCGCCGCTGGCAGTCTTCGACAATTAGACTCGAAAATAACTGCCACACGTCCCCTAGAGATGTGTGCCTACAGCGTGGGTCAGTTTGAGGGCGGCGACAAGCCAAATAGTCATTTTCAAATGTTGCAGATGCTCGGTCAATTGGGCTTTAAAATCAATCAGCACATCAAGCAGGTGGAAGGTATCGATGACTGTGAAGATTACTATCAGCATCTGGCCAGCATTCGTGATCAGTTAGACTATGATATTGATGGTATCGTTTACAAGGTCAATGACTTCAGGTTGCAAGAACGCCTAGGTTTTGTCGCTAAGGCTCCGCGATGGGCCATCGCACGCAAGTTCCCCGCTCAAGAGGAAATGACCCGATTACTTGATGTTGAGTTTCAAGTGGGGCGCACCGGAGCGGTAACGCCAGTAGCGCGACTAGAGCCGGTGTTTGTGGGTGGAGTTACTGTTGGCAATGCCACTTTACATAATGCCGATGAGATTAATCGTCTTGGCGTCTGTATTGGCGATACAGTCATTGTGCGACGCGCTGGGGATGTTATTCCGCAAATTGTCAAAGCTGTACTCGATAAACGCCCAGAGGGCGCTCAGCCGATAATATTCCCAGAGCGTTGCCCGGTCTGCCAGTCGGCCGTTAAGCGAGCGGAAGGCGAGGCGGTTGCCCGCTGTACCGGCGGACTATTTTGTGGCGCGCAAACTAAAGAAGCTATCAAGCATTATGCTTCGCGCAAGGCAATGGATATAGATGGTCTGGGTGATAAGTTGGTTGATGCGCTGGTGGATAATGATTTAATTTATTCAGTGGCCGACCTTTATGATCTTAACTTAGAGGGTTTAGTTAATTTAGAACGCATGGCGCAGAAGTCAGCGGAAAACTTACTGCAATCTATCGAGGTCAGTAAGCAAACCACCTTACCCAAGTTTCTATATTCCTTAGGTATTCGCGAAGTGGGTGAGGCGACAGCGCAAACATTAGCTAATAATTTTGGAACTCTTGATGCAGTTATCGCCGCTTCGATTGATCAGTTGCTAGAGATTGATGATGTTGGGCCTATCGTAGCTCGACATATTGTGGATTTTTTCAATAATCCGGATAACCTGCCAATTGTAGAGGCTATAGTCGCAGCCGGTGTGCAATGGAAAGATATTGACCAGTCTGCAGATTCACTGCCTCTCAAAGGACAGACCTGGGTTTTGACTGGCACGATGGAAACCATGAGCCGCGCCGAAGCTAAAGATAGACTCCAAGAATTTGGAGCCAAGGTAGCCGGAAGTGTTTCAGCCAAAACTCATGCAGTCGTTGCAGGTCCAGGAGCTGGCTCTAAACTCAAAAAAGCGCAGGCGCTAGAAATTCAGGTGCTAAGCGAACAGTCTCTTATCGAATTTTTAGCAACACTGTAGCTTTGGAAGCCAACAATCTATGACAAATAAAACGGGCAAAAGCCCCATTAAAATGCGTTCTACTTGGATTATATCCATGTTGGCCTGTGGGATTTTTTTACTAATAATGATAAAAAATTACGCGGTTTCCGTAGACAGTATTATGCAAAATTTTGTTTACATACTAGCCGGTCTAATCCTGATATTTATTCCTACTTCCCTAATCGGTTGGGCGGTATCAAAATTCCGTGGACGACGTAAATAGGTGTCTACTCAAGCATTCTCATTCCGCTATTTTCTGATCACTATTGGTCTAAGCAACCTCGCCATGGGCTTGCAAAAAGTCCTCTATCCTTGGCTTGTGGTTGGGGTATTGGATTTATCACCCAGTCACCTTGGATTTGCTCAATTAGCTGTGCTCTTACCCAGCCTGTTGTTCGTACTTCCCGGTGGCGTAGTATCTGATCGACGACATCGCGGTAGTTGGTTAGCCCTGTTATACCTACTGTATTTCATTCCTGTGGGGGGGCTATCACTGTTATTTTGGACTGGCACTGTTACATTTACTCAGTTAATTATATTTGGCACGCTATTTGGCACTATTACCGCCTTTGTCCAGCCGGCAAGAGAAAGTCTTTTAGGATATGCCGCACCAGAATTAATGCATCAGGCAGTAGCAAAGGTCATGGTTGTGCAGTTTATCGCTCAGGGCGCAGGGTTCCTGCTAGCAGGCCAGTTGGATATTGTGGATCCCTTGCACCTTTTAAGCTTCCAGTTATTGGTTTTTCTGTTGAGTTCCCTGTTTATTAAGCGATGCCATCCGTTTGATCCTGAGGTTGAGAAAAACTTGCCTCCCAAGCCCTCATCCTCGTTTAAAAATCTTGTGAAAGAGTTGCGCGAAGGGCTTGTTTTGTTTCGCCATAACAAAGGCTTACTGCATCTAATACTGATTGTATTTGCTACCGGCTTCTTGGCTTTTGGTGTCTACTTAGTGGGTGTGCCTCTGATAGCTAAACAGCTCTATGGGGGAGGGGCGACACTCTATGCCGCACTTCAAATAGTCTTTACCCTGGGTATTATTTCTGTCAATTACGGGGTTATGAATCTATCCGCTATGTTTCTTAATGCAGGTAGATTAATGGTGCTGAGCTTTTTAGTCAGAGGAACGCTGGTTGCTCTAGTAGCCCTTAAGCCTTCACTATGGCTATTATTTCCACTGATATTTATCTGGGGTGTTTTTTCTGGGCTCTCAATGACCCTAGGTCGAACTATCTTACATAACGAGGTACCAGATAATATGCGTTCAAGAGCAGCCTCGATTTATCAACTCTGCCTGTATGGCGGAGCGCCACTGGGAGCTTTATTCTGCGGGCTGACTGTAGAATGGATCGGTCTAACTGACACTTTCTTTGCGATTGCGGCGGTGACCCTGGTCTTATCTATCATAACTGCCATGTATTCACCCCTATGGCATGTTAAGAGTATTCAGCCAGTTAAAGATTAAACGCCACTAAGGCAGCAGTCACAGCCACATTCAGAGATTCAACGCCATTGGCCATTGGAATACCAATGCGGTAGTCGCTCAACTCTATAATACTTTGTTGAACCCCATGAGTTTCATTACCCAGTACAAAAATACAGGGATGCTCAGTTTCAAATTCAGCAATAGGAGTTGATTGATGTGAGCTTAGGGTGCAAATTTTATAGCCGCGCTGTTTGAAATCTATGAGGGCTTTTTCTAAATTATCGCAGGATAAAATATTGCCTTTAAAGGCGGTGCCAGCACTGGCTTTAATGACCAAGGGTGATAGGGCAGCACTTCCCTTAGAAGGCAGTAAAATCCCTGTAGCAGGGCTTGCTGTGACACTGCGAATAATCATCCCTAGGTTCTGAGGGTTGGTCACCGAATCTAGGGCAATAAGTGAAGTTTTATCACTATTGTTGGCGCTATTGTCGGACAAAAATTTGGCATAGGGTTGAAAACCCGGGCAATAGATATCACAGGCCACGCCCTGATCCTGTTTGCTGTTTCTTGATATGCGTGACAGCTGTTCACGACTATGCAGTACCACTTCAATCTGTCGCCTCTCAGCTAATTCTCGAAGCTCTTTAATAATTGAGCTTTCACGATTAGATTTGGCAAGGTGAAGCTTATAAATTTCAAGCTTAGAATCTTTAAGAACCTCAATAACTGGCTTGCGGCCATAGAGTGTAATCATATGATCAAAGAAATTCTTTCGCGCCAGATACTGGTCAGTATCCTGATTTTGATGCTTGTTAGATTGCTTTTTTTTATGGGTCATTTTCAATCTAAGAAAGACAGGCTTGATAGGCTCTAAGCGCCGAAACCATACCCATATCTAAGGAGTCAACGGTAAACGCATGACCAATGGATACTTCAAGAAGATCAGGGATGCTGGCAAATTTTGCAAGGTTATCCAAATTCAAATCATGCCCGGCATTAACACCCATGCCCAGTGATGTGGCCAAGTTGGCTGCTTCAAGGTGCTGTTGAAAAAGGGTTTCAAGCTGATTGGAGCCCCAGGCTGCCGCATAGGGGCCAGTGTAGAGCTCTATTCGATCTGCACCTACTTCAGAAGCCAATTTAATTTGTTGTAAATCAGGATCCATAAATAAACTAACCCTAACGCCCATGGCTTTAATTTGCTCAATGATGGGTACTAACTGATCAGCTTGTTGGGTTAAATCAAAACCATGATCGGATGTCAGTTGATTATCAGCATCGGGGACTAGAGTACATTGATCAGGTTGGGTTTCTTGAACCAGTGCCACTAAGCCAGGGTAGCTACCCAGAGCATCAGCAAATGGATTGCCTTCAATGTTGAATTCAACTTCATCAAGCGGGTGGGTAAGGGCAGCCAGTTGGCGAACATCATCGGGCCTAATATGACGCTGATCAGGTCGTGGGTGAACGGTAATTCCGTCAACACCACAATCAATGCAGGTCTGAGCATGCTTGACTACAGAGGGGTAGTTGCCCTCTCGAGAATTTCGAATAAGAGCAATTTTATTTAAATTAATACTGAGTGCCGTCATGGGTTTTCCAGATTACTTTGCTGGGGCAGCGGGTTTTTCAGGTTCGCTTTTGATTTTAATCGCTGGTTTAGCTTTGAGCACGGATGCCTTAATAATACTGATAGTCTTAACCGGTAGATCAGTGAGGCGGCCCATGGCTTTAGTCTCAGTGGTTGCGATTTTGTCCACAATATCCATGCCCTTAACAACCTTGCCAAATACAGCATAACCCGGACGATTCTTTTGATGGTCTAAAAATGTATTGGTTTTATGATTAATAAAAAACTGGCTAGTGGCGCTATCAGGCACGCGGGTACGAGCCATAGCAACGGTTCCACGAAGGTTTTTTAAGCCGTTATCAGACTCATTAGTTATCGGTGGGTGACTAGGGTTTTTAGGGGTTAAGTCAAATCGGTGACCCCCAGCTTGAATCATAAAGTTTTCAATAACGCGATGAAAAATAATTCCATCATAGAATCTTTCTTCCACATACTGGAGAAAGTTTTTAACAGTCACAGGTGCCGCCTGAGGATTAAGCTCAAGTACAATTTGACCTACATTGGTTTCCAGAAGAACCTGAGGTTTTGTTGCTTCTTCGGCACTCAGAGTGCTGGCTACTACCAGAAAAGCGGCTAAACAATAGTTAATGTAATACTTCATTATGTGATCCTAAAATTATTATTATTTAATGCCAGCCTGACAGGCGTTTTCTGCCCCGCAAGCGAGGGATAATAGCCGCCAAAATTGCCCCCATGAGAACTAAAAAGCCACCGTGTAGCATGGAATCATTGTTTTGGTTTTTTTGCAGGTCATCGACATTGGCTCGCAGAACATCGCGCTCTTCCTGCAACATATGGTTATGTTTAACTAGCAACTGATTTTGCTCATCCAAAACAATGCCCTTTGAGGAAATTGATTTAATATTGGCTAATTCCTTCGATAGGCTGCTACGACTTGCTTTAAGTTCATTGATGCTCGCACGAAGACTCTCAACTAACTCAAAAGAATTTTGCATATCCAGTTCAAGCTGAGCATTGGTGGATCGCAAACTGTTTATTGTAAACAGACTTTCTTCGAGTTTCTCACGTGCCACTGGCTGATCAGCAAGGTGTTGGCTTCTTACCCAGCCTCGATATCCGCTTTCTGTGGTTACCAGTGTCCATTCTTCCTCTACGCCCAAGACAGACAGCTTGGTGCCACTTTTTAAGCCTTTATGCACAATCTTACAGGTAGGGCAGGGCGAGCTTCGAAGGGGGACATAGAACTGATCTGAGATATAGCCAATTTCAGGTGTAGCCAGTTCTGTGATTGGCTTATCTGTTTCCTCAGCAATGGTCACTGTAGCTGTTAATAATAGGCCTGCGAGGATATTTAATTTAGGATTAAACATTGATATTTTACCATTCATTATTTAATGGGTAGCTAGGGATCATACCGCTAATTTGTAGTAATTAATAATCAAATTAAGCTTAGGGAAGAACCTTTTTAAAAGGTTTCACAACCACATTGGCATAAACGCCAGCCGCAACATAGGGGTCTTTATCAGCCCAATTTTTGGCTGATGAAAGACTATCAAATTCAGCAATAACAAGGCTGCCGGAAAAGCCAGCAGGGCCTGGGTCCTCTGAATCAATTGCAGGATTGGGGCCGGCAACCAAAAGCCTGCCTTGGTCTCTTAACTCATAAAGCCGCTCAAGGTGCGCCGGTCTAGCCGCTTTTCTCTTTTCAAGACTATTTTCAACATCTTCACTAACAATTGCATACCACATATCAAGCATTCCCTTTTCTTAAGGCTCAAAATTATTTTTGTTTAATTATAAATTCTAAATTTAGTCCAGTTAGTCGCTTGATGCCGCGAAATAAGTAAAAAAGATTACCCATCATGACTGCCATAGCGGGCAAAGCAATAACCGGGAAGCTCAGCGCAGTCATTTTTCCGAGCTGTTCGTTAAAGCTCACAGTCCCAGGGTCAGCGGTTAGGATAATAACTGCTAATAGATAGTTCAGCATAGATGAAAGAAAGAACGAGCCGGCTAATATCCAAGAGGCATTGATCAACAACTGATTAAATTGACTATGACTTTGGTTGTCGGTGAGTGCCTGATTTATTCTTTTAACATCAAAAACTGACTCATTCAGCAACAATGTATGAATTAGTGGCTGTGAGGTTTTTAAAGAAAGTAATGTTGCGATCCCTAGAATGCCCGGTATAGAAGCTTCTTTAATCGCAATATAAATAGCATCCATTTCAAGTAGGCTAATGCCCCCAGTGAGGCCTACGCTGACCAGCCCTAAAGCAGAAAAAAAGTTTAATTTTCCACGGGCAAAAAAATCATAAAAACCGTAACTAAGAGGAAAGGCTAAAGCCACAACAATCGCTAATTTAATACCTAAATAATCATCGCCACTAAGCTTGGTTAGTATCAAAGTCGGCAAAATAATATTGCACAGCAAATTAAGTAAAAGACTCTCGGGTTTGTCTTTAGCTTTGGGCCCAGATTCAGGGGTTTTTTGTGGCTGCTGATAAGTCATGATTTAAAGATTACTACCCAGAAATTTAGCGATTAAATGGATCCGTTCAGTTGGAGCACATTGTACCCGCAGAAAGACCAAATTGGCTAACCTGATTCAATAAATGTCTAAGGAACTAACTAAAAGTGTGAACTGTGTCGCAAAAACCGAAAATCTATTCTTTATAAAATTGAAATACTCTTTGATCTTGTCTAATCCTTATTCTAAAGGGGTCTTGTATCTAGATCATTGGTTGCTAGATATCTAATCCCACTAGCAATTCAGTCGCCCAAATATAGTAGCGATAAGAATGTTTGATCAAGAGCAGAAAAATAATAGAGGCATGACAAATATGTCAGAGGTTACAAATCACAAAATCACTACTGATAATAAGCACTCTTTGGTATTGGCCAAGGAACTTCAATCACCATTGAATTCAATGTTAGATACGATGGATTTATTGCTAACTACAGCCATGACAGGCAAGCAGAGTGAATACCTCAAAATCGCTTATTCCTCTGGTCAATCGCTGATAAATTCAGTCCAATCCGTAATAACATTTTTTGAAATTAAAAATAATCAACACCGGCCCGTGGAGCAGGACTGTTATCTGGTTGAGATTTTAGATGAGATAATTGATCAACTTGCAGAAAAAGCTCTCAAAAAATCCCTTAATTTAGGTTATGTGATTCCTAATGATTTCCCAGCCCGAATAGTTACTGACCCAGCTAAATTACGTCAGATATTGTTACAGCTTTTAGATAATGCGATTAAATTTTCACACTTCGGCGATGTCTCGCTATATATAGACCATTCAGACGACCAGGCTTCCTGTAACAAAAAGCCAAAAACAATCTGCTTTAAAATTAATGACAGGGGGATAGGGATAGCAAAGTCAAAGCAATCTCAGATATTTGAGCCTTTTTTTAAAGTTGATTGTTCCTCAGACAGAGTTTACCAAGGGCTTGGTCTAGGGCTTACGATTGCTAAAAGTTTAGTTGAAATAATGAGTGGCAAGCTGAATCTTGAAAGTCGTTTTGGGCAGGGAACTCAGGTATCCGTGAGGCTACCACTGGTTACTAAAGCGGTAGAAAAGGGAGCCAGTGTTAATATTAATCATGCTGAGTCCAAGAGGCTTAGATTAGATAATCAAAAATTATTATTAGTCACCGCCTCGGAGCTGATAAAAGACCATATTTTGAATACGGTCAACTCACTGGGCGGACACTTAATTGTTGTATCATCTGCCCATGCCGCCATAACTAGGTTGGCTGAGCTCGATGCTAAAACCTTTCAAACCATTATTGTGGACGAAGACATAGAGGATATGCCCTTATCTGACTTTTTTGGACTGGTAGAGGATTGTTTAAATTTTTCAGATATCTTTGCTCTAATTTTATCAAATCCCTATTTTGCCTCCTATCACATCAATAGCTTTCATGTAGCACGTATCAGTAAGCCAATTCTTACTGCCAATTTGACAGCCATGCTGATTAACCGATCCTATACCGCAAAAATGCCAATTAATGATGCGGTACCGGCACTTAATGATAAGGCGGTCAAGGTGTTAATTGTTGATGATAGCCGCATAAATCAGCATGTTATTGAGGCAATGTTGCACCGATTGGGCTGTGATTATGAGGTTACTTCGAATGGAAAAACTGCCATTGAAAAAGTGGTTTATGGGTGTTTTGATCTGGTGCTGATAGACTGTAATGTTCCTTTTATCAGTGGTTATGAGGCCACTCGTCAAATAAGAAATTTTGAGGAAGATCATGCCGGTAAGTTAGCTATTGTAGGTATGTCATCCAATGCGAGTGAAAAGCAAAAGGCTCAATGTATAAATTCTGGTATGAGTGATCATATTGATAAGCCTATTGGGTTGCTTGAATTAAGGGCCATGTTATTAAAATGGACTCCTTACAGGGCTAGTTTAAAGGTGAAAGAAATCTTTGAAGCTAGTAGTGGTTAGTATCTGCCTTTTTCTCAGCCGACTTTATAAATAGATAAATCACAGTTTTATTGGTTTGGCTGTGAGATAATCATTAAAACAGCCACTTAGAAGATTAACATGGGCGAGATTGTTTCCATTCATCCAGAAAACCCTCAGCAGCGTCTTATCAGTAAAGTGGTTGACTGTTTGCATCGTGGGGGTATCGTAGCCTATCCCACCGATTCGGTGTATGCGCTGGGTTGTCATATTGGCGATAAGCAAGCAATGGACCGAATTCGAACTATTCGCAAACTAGATAAGCATCATAATTTCACGCTTATGTGTAAGGATCTATCCGAGTTGGCAAATTATGCTCGCGTAGATAATGTGGTTTATAGGACCCTTAAGGCAACAACGCCTGGTGCCTTTACCTTTGTTCTTAAGGCCTCATCCGAAGTGCCTCGACGACTCATGCACCCAAAGCGAAAAACCATTGGTATTAGAGTGCCGCAGAGTAATATTGTGATGTCTATGCTGGATAGCCTGCATGAGCCAATGATGAGCGTTACACTCATGATGCCTGAAGATGAGTACCCAATGACTGATGCCTATGAAATTAATCAGCTGTTAGGCTCCCATGTAGATATGGTGATCGATGGTGGCTACTGCGGCCTGGAGCCTACAACTGTGGTTGATATGACCGACGATATGCCTAAAATATTACGTCAGGGCGCAGGAGATTTTTCAGCGTTTTAATTTTGATGATGTTCAGATAACTTAATCTGAGTATAATCACGCTATCGCTTACTAAGGGGCAACCAGTGTCTGACCAAGACAGCTCAATAAAAACCAAAACAGCAGAGTCTAATCAGGCTGATAATTTGGCTGTGAGCGCAGTTAATGCCCCCCTGCAAGAAGAAATGCCTTTTGCGGTTATCCAGGGTAAAGAATTAACTATCCTCCCCAAAGACCTTTATATACCCCCTGATGCCCTTGAAGTTATTCTCGAGGCCTTTGAGGGTCCGCTCGATCTGTTACTTTATCTTATTAGGCGACAAAATCTCGATATCTTAGATATTGATGTTGCCGAAATAACCCGTCAGTATCTGGGATATATTGAGCTAATGGCTTCAATTCAGCTTGAATTAGCTGCAGAATATCTAGTGATGGCGGCTATGTTGGCTGAGATTAAGTCCCGAATGCTATTGCCAAGACAGCAGTCTGAAGAAGAGGACGAAGAAGACCCTCGTACAGAGTTAATTAAGCGTCTTCAAGAATACGAGCGTTTTAAGCAGGCGGCTGAAGATATTGACGAACTGCCGCGTATGGGGCGAGACATTCATCAAGCCACCGCTGACGCACCAGATCGCGATCAGCAGCGGCCTCATACCGATGTAGATATAAAAGAATTAGTGACTGCGTTGGCCGATGTGCTGAAGCGGTCAGAAATGTTTGAAAGTCACCAAGTTGAAATGGAGAAATTATCCACACGTGAGCGAATGTCTCAGGTGATGGAAAATCTTCGCGACAATCAATTTGTGCCCTTTGTGGCCCTGTTCACTTTAGAAGAAGGGCGGTTGGGTGTGGTTGTTACCTTTTTGGCAGTGATGGAATTAATAAAAGAGTCACTTGTGGAAATTGTGCAAAGTGAATCCTTTGGCCCTATACATGTAAAAGCAAAGACATCATGAACTCAGATCTAATTAAAAAAATAGTAGAAGGCGCATTAATGGCCGCCGGAAAACCTCTCGATATTGCTCAAATTGAGCGATTATTTACTGATGATGAGCGACCGCCTAGAGATCAGATTAAAGCCGCTCTTGAAGAGATAGATACAGACTCTCGAGACCGTGGCTTTGAGCTTAAGCAAACAGCTAGTGGTTACAGATTTCAGGTGCATCAAGAACTTGCCACCTGGGTAAATCGTTTATGGGAAGAAAAGCCTAAACGCTACTCCCGCGCCATGTTAGAGACACTGTCCTTGATTGCATACAGGCAGCCCCTCACGCGTGGTGATATCGAAGTAGTTCGCGGCGTTGCGGTAAGCTCTGAAATTATAAAAACACTACAGGAGCGCGACTGGATTCGTGTGGTTGGCTATCGAGATGTTCCTGGAAAGCCTGCATTGTTCGCTACCACTAAGCAGTTCCTAGATTACTTTAATTTAAAAAGCCTTGATGATCTTCCAGCTTTGGGTGAAATTAAGGATCTTACTGAGCTTGACCCAGCCCTCGAGTTAACTCTTGCACAGGGTGTTGCATCGAATGATGATGGCGAAGAAACGTTGGTAGCAGGCATGCCAGAATCAATTGAAATAAAGCCTGAAACCGTTCAGGTTGAACCTAAGGATGACAGTCAAACTCATGAGTGAAAAACTTCAAAAAATTCTGGCCGCAGCAGGTCTTGGATCACGCCGGCAGCTAGAAAAATGGATTGTTGATGGCAGGGTGTCTGTGAACGGTTCTACTGCAACCCTAGGGGATCGTGCAGAGGCATCTGATCGTATTATGGTTGATGGCCGTGCCGTGAAAACAAGCCAGGATGAAGCTCCCAGAGTTTTGATGTATAGCAAGCCTGAAGGCGAGGTTTGTACTACAGTGGATCCAGAGGGAAGACCTACCGTATTTGAAGCCTTGCCAAGAATTAATTCAGGTCGTTGGATTGCCATTGGCCGGCTGGATATTAATACCAGCGGACTGCTACTTTTCACCAATTACGGTGAATTGGCTAATCGATTAATGCATCCATCCTATGAAATTAAGCGCGAATATCTAGCGCGAATTCACGGTGATGTAGATCAAAAGATGCTCAATAACCTGACTGATGGCGTGGTTTTAGAGGACGGTCTGGCTAAATTCCAAACAGTTAAGGCCCAGCATCATCGCAACCCTGAAGAAAGAACCAGCAGTAATCAGTGGTTTCGCTGCATTTTAGCTGAGGGTAAAACCCGGGAAGTCCGTCGTCTATGGGAATCTCAAGATGTTGAGGTGAGTCGGCTCAAGCGAATCAGCTATGGCCCAATAGAATTGCCGTCATTTATTCGCCGATCAGAGTTTATTGAGCTCGAGCCAAAGCAGGTCGGCTCGCTGTTCAAAGCGGTGAATCTTAAATCGCCCAAATTTAATGAAAGTAATCAGTTGCGTGATATTCGTCAACGCAAAGAAAAACGATTGCGTGCCCGCGGGAACCCCTGGAAGAAATAAATTAAAACGGGCTTTTTAGCTATTTAATCTGAGCGTCAATTGATTGCCCATTAACGCCAGAGCTTGCAGAGCCCATGAGATAAAGATAAGCAGGCATAATATCCTTAGGCGATGCAATGCTTTCTGGGTTCTCTGCAGGAAAGGCCGTAGCGCGCATCTGAGTGCTAGTAGCGCCAGGATTAATACAGTTGATACGTACCGAGTTAAGGCCTTCATTTTCTGCCGCCCAAATTTGCACCATACCCTCAATGGCAAACTTGGATGCCGCATAGGCGCCCCAGAATGCGCGACCAACGCGACCAACCCCTGAGGTGGTAAAAATTACCGATGCATTTTCCGAGGCTTCTAGAATGGGCATCAGTGCTTTGGTCAGCAAATGCTGCGAGCTCACATTAACTCTAAATACCTTATCCCAAACATCTTGACGGTATTTTGCTAGCGGGGTGCGTTGCCCTAAAACACCAGCATTGAGTAAAAGGCCGTCCAGACGACCAAACTGCTGATCAATCTGATTGGCTAACTCATTAAAATCGTCTTCAGTGGCACCTTCAAAATCTACCGGGTAGATCAGGGGTTCTTTGCCGCCAGCCTGAATGATCTGATCATAAACTGCCTCAAGTTTCTCTACTGTTCTTCCGGCCAAAATAATCATTGCCCCTGCGGCGGCATAGGCAATAGCTGCAGATTTTCCAATGCCCGAGCCTGCGCCCGTGACCATAACAACACGATCTTTAAGTGAGTTTTCTTCGGCTTGATAGTGAATAATTTCTTGGGCTGACAACAATGTAGTATTCCTATGATTCATTAAATAGTAGAGCGTTAAGATCTTTTGAGTCTGTCACAACCCAATCTGCTTGCCATTCTGAGATATTTTCATTCTCTTCAATATATCCCCAGCCCGCAGCCAAGGTTCGCATTCCAGCGCTCTTTCCGGCCTGAATATCGCGAATATGATCGCCGACATAGATGCAATCTGCTGGCGCTAGATTAATCTCTGAGCAAGCTAATAATAAACCCTCGGGGTCAGGCTTGGGATGAGTCACATGGTCAGGGCAAATAGTGGTTGCCGACTGCTGGTCCATACCTAGTGCTTCGAGTACGGGTTGAGTATATCTTAGGGGTTTATTGGTAATTATACCCCAGGGAATACTGTGTTTCTCACAGCTATCTAAAACACTTTTTAAGCCATCAAAGAGTTGGGTTTTTTCAGCAATGTTGCCTAGGTAAAGCTCTAGAAATTCTTCTTTGAGACTTTCAAATTGCGGATTATCTTGTTTGATACCATAAACGCTTTCAATAATGCCAATAGAGCCATGGGTTACTGAGGTGCGAACTAGGTTTCCGTCGAGCAGCTGGCCACCTCGAATTTGCAGCTGTTTCTCAACGGCAGTTATAAAATCCGGTGCTGTATCTAAAAGCGTGCCATCAAGGTCGAACAATAGTGCTTTAAAATCTAACATTTTTGAGTGCTAATCATGTAATTTACATCGACATCAGACGGGCTAAGTTTGTAGGTTTTAGTCAGCGGGTTGTATAGCAGTCCAGTCATTTGATTAACCTGTAAGTCGGCTTCTCTGGACCAGTTCGCCAATTCAGAGGGGCGAATAAATTTGCCGTATTCATGGGTGCCTCTAGGTAGCATGCGCAATACATATTCCGCGCCAACAATTGCCAGTAAAAATGCTTTTGGATTGCGGTTGATGGTAGAGAAAAATACTGCCCCACCAGGTTTAACCATTTTAGCGCAGGCATTGATTACCGAGCTGGGATCTGGCACATGTTCGAGCATTTCGAGACAGGTCACAATATCAAAGGCGTTTTCGTGATTCTTTGCAAAATCTTCGGCTGTCGACTTTTGATAGTTTATCGATAGTCCTGATTCAAGTTGATGTAACTTGGCTACGCCTAGCGGAGCATCGCCCATATCAATACCCGTTACCTCAGCGCCACGCTGAGCGAGAGACTCACTGAGAATACCGCCTCCACAGCCGACATCGAGTACTTTTTTTTCTGCTACGGGCGCGATGTTATCGATCCAGTTGGCTCGCAGGGGGTTGATGTCATGCAGGGGTTTAAATTCACTGTTTTTATCCCACCAGCGACTAGCAAGCTCTTCGAACTTTCTAATTTCATTAGGATCAACATTAGTTGTACTGGCCATGCTATTTTGTATTCCTTTTAAGCTCAGGGTATCAATTAATAGTTTGTACTTTGATACCCCAGTCTCGGGCTAATTGGATTAGATTATGTTCATCAAACTGGCATAATTTACTATTTGCTAATAACTCACTGCCCGCAACCCAGCTATGCGTCACTTTATGACTGGCATTGTTGGCGATTAATTGTGCCGCGAGATTATACAGAGGTTGGTGGCTGAGAGAATTAATTTCTATGGCGATAATATCTGCATATTTGTTTGGCTCTAGACTACCTATTTCAGTTTCCAACCCAAGGGCCTTAGCGCCGTTAATAGTAGCCATGCGCAATGCTTGGTGCGCAGTTGCATCAAGCGACTTGTCAGGCTGGTTAAATGCGATTGTTTGGGTGATTGCTTGGAGCTCTAGCCATAGGTTGTAACTGTCTTTGCCGGCAGATGAGGTCGCAAGACTTATATTATTATCTGTTTCCATCAGTGTTTTGATGGATTGCATAATATTTGGGTTAACCAGATTTGCCTGAGGGCTGATCACAGGATGGCAATTAGACTGTTGAATAAGCGCTAAATCATCAGCTCCAAAATGGTTTACATGAGTAAGTTGAGATTCTGGAATTAATAGACCCGCATCAAATAATCGCTGGATTGGGGTTCTGCCCCATTGTTTAATCGATTGTTCGATTTCATCGTTGTCAGTATTGCACTGGATATGCAGTCTTAGCTCTAGCTCATTAACATAGGATGCAAGCCGCTCTAGGGTTGTATCTGTTAGCAGATTGATATTATTGAGATTGCATGCAATTTCAATCAGTGGGTATGAGGAACAGTAGTCTCTCAGCTTTAAGCCTTGGTGTAGATAATCACTGACATCTGATCCGAAATTTGTAGGCTTCTCATACAGTGCAAAGTTAAGTTGACACCGAATACCAGAAAGCTGAACTGATTCAATGAGCGAGTTGTTTGCATGCTGTTTGTCTGCATAGCAGGTGATGCCTGATTTGAGCATTTCTGCAATGGCTAATTCGGTGCTAGCGGCGATAAAGCCCTGATCTGCTAATAGCGCGTCATTCGCAGGCGATGCTGAACCAATACTATGCCCTCTAAAGAGTCTTGTTGCTCCGTCAGCGCGGCTATTGATCAGGCCAGGCATAACTGCGTGATGATCAAGGTTTTTAGTGCGATTGGCGATATATTTATCGACTGCATCTTCGATTGGCAGTATTTCTAGTATGCGACCCGCTTTAATAGCGATTGCCTGGCGCTCCATAATTTGGTTCTCAGGTATTATGGGTATTAACCAGCGACAGTTGATAATTAGGTCTACAGAAGTGGGTTGCATAGCGATTCCTTTGTTGTTGGAATGAGTATACCCAGTTTTTGAATGAGGTTGTGTCTGTTTGTGAAAATTTTGACTATTTTAAGAGATTAAATAGTCATATTTTAAGCCTAGAAATTAGTCTTATTTAGACTGTAATATTAATGGGTTATGACGCGGTTTGTATGGTAGAATAATTTACCTGAATCCTGTTGCCAGAGGGGGTTGGTCAAATCTGAAAAGAGATGGTCATTCTGCGCCAAAAATTGGCATTGCAACAGTAAAATAAAATCGAATTTTTAGAGATTAATTATGGTCGATCCAGAGAAGGCAATCCTTCCGGTTAATATCGAAGACGAGTTAAAGCAATCCTACTTAGATTATGCCATGAGCGTAATTGTCGGCAGGGCATTACCTGATGTTCGCGATGGCTTAAAGCCTGTTCACCGTCGAGTTTTGTTCGCTATGAGCGAGCTGAATAACGACTGGAACAAGGCCTACAAAAAGTCGGCTCGTGTTGTGGGTGATGTGATTGGTAAATATCACCCTCATGGTGATTCTGCGGTTTATGAAACTATCGTCCGCATGGCACAGCCATTTTCTTTGCGCTATATGCTGGTGGATGGTCAGGGTAACTTCGGTTCTATCGATGGTGACTCGGCCGCGGCAATGCGTTATACCGAAATTCGCATGCAAAAGTTGGCCCACGCGCTGCTTGAAGATTTAGAAAAAGATACTGTGGATTTTGTTCCAAACTATGATGAAACAGAATGGATTCCCCATGTGCTGCCAACCCGAATTCCTAACCTATTGGTTAATGGTTCATCGGGTATTGCGGTGGGCATGGCGACGAATATTCCGCCTCACAACTTAACTGAAGTGGTTAAAGGCTGTTTGGCACTGATTGAAAACTCGGATATTACTATCGATGAGTTGATGGAATATATTCCGGGGCCGGATTTCCCAACAGGGGCGATTATTAACGGCAAGGCCGGTATTATCCAAGCCTATCGTACGGGTAGAGGTCGAATTTATCAGCGTGCAAAAGCTGATATCGAAGTCAATGAGAAGACCAAGCGTGAAACCATTATTATTTCAGAAATTCCTTATCAGCTGAATAAGTCTCGATTAATCGAACGCATTGCTGAGTTAGTTAAGGAAAAGAAAATTGAAGGTATTTCAGAGCTACGTGATGAATCTGACAAAGACGGTTTGCGCGTTGTTATTGAGCTCAAGCGTGGCGAAATGGGCGAGGTGGTTTTAAATAATCTCTATGCTCAAACACAGCTTCAGTCAGTATTTGGAATCAATGTGGTGGCGCTTGTGGATGGCCAGCCTAAGATTTTAAATCTTAAGGAAATGCTTGAAGCCTTTATCCGTCATCGCCGAGAAGTGGTTACCCGTCGAACTATTTATCTTTTGAAAAAGGCGAGAGAAAGAGCGCACACCTTAGAAGGTTTTGCTATTGCTCTGGCCAATATTGATGAAATTATTACCCTAATTAAGAAATCGCCTTCGCCAGCTGATGCTCGTGAAGCATTGGTGGCTAAGGGCTGGACGCCTGGTACGGTAGTTGCCATGTTGGAGCGTGCAGGCCCAGAAGCCAGTCGACCTGAGTGGTTGGAAGATCAGTATGGGTTGAAGAAAGGTAAATACTTCCTGAGCCCTGAGCAGGCTAAAGATATTCTTGAATTAAGACTGCACCGTTTAACCGGTATGGAGCAGGACAAAATTATTGAAGAATTTACTGTTAAGTTAGACGAGATAGCAGATTACCAAGATATTCTAGGTAGTATCACTCGCCTAATGTCGGTTATCAAAGAAGAACTTGAAGCTGTTTTAGAGCAGTTTGGTGATGAAAGAAGAACTGAAATCATTGAGTCGCAGCACGACCTTACAGTTGAAGATCTAATTACCGAGGAAGAGCGCGTTGTCACTATTTCTCATGGTGGTTATGCGAAAACCCAACCGCTTACCGACTATCAGGCTCAGCGCCGTGGTGGAACGGGTAAATCAGCAACTGCGGTTAAAGACGAAGACTTTGTTGAGCATCTGTTAATCGCCAGCACTCATGCAACCATTTTATGTTTTACCAATCTGGGTAAAGTTTACTGGTTAAAGGTTTATCAAATACCGGTAGCGGGTCGCAACTCAAGAGGGCGACCCATGGTGAATTTATTGCCATTGGATGAGGGTGAGCGTATTAGTTCAATCCTCCCCGTAGAAGAATACAGTGCAGATCAGTTTGTGATTATGGCAACCGCCAATGGTACGGTGAAGAAGACTTCATTAGACCAGTACTCTAGACCGAGAAGTGTGGGCTTGCGTGCGGTTGATTTAGTGGAGGGTGATCATCTTGTGGGCACCGCTATCATTGATGGTAGTAAAGATATTATGTTGTTCAGCTCTGAGGGCAAGGCAGTGAGGTTCTCAGAAAGTGATGTGCGAGCAATGGGTCGAGTTTCTAAGGGTGTTAGGGGCATGCGTCTCCCAGAGGGACACTCTGTTATCTCTATGGTGATTCCTGAAGATAATGGTCTGCTACTAACAGTCTGTGAAAATGGCTACGGTAAGCGCACTAAAATTGAAGAATTCCCCACAAAAGGTCGTGGCGGTAAAGGCATGATTGCCATTCAGGCAAGCGAAAGAAATGGTCCTTTAGTAGGGGTCACTCAGCTGTTTGATGGCGATGAAATTATGCTTATTTCCGATCAGGGAACCATGGTTAGAACCCGTGGTGACGAAGTATCTATTGTAGGTCGTAATACACAGGGCGTGCGTGTTATTCGCCTTAAAGAAAACGAAAAGCTGGTAAGTTTGGCAAGAATTGCTGAACCTGAAGAAGAAGACCAGCCTGAAGAAGATTAATCAAAGGTTAAGAAATGGCGAAAAAGCAATCTTTAGAGTCATTAAGAAAGAAAATTGATGCGCTTGATGCTCAGCTGATCGAGAGTATCAGTGAGCGAGCTCGCTGTGCTCAGAAAGTAGCTGAGGTCAAGGAAGGGCAGGGTGATCAAGCCTATTACAAACCGGAGCGTGAAGCTCAGGTCTTGCGTCGGGTTATGGAAATGAACAATGGTCCTCTAGAAAACGAGGAAATGGCCCGTTTATTTCGTCAAATTATGTCAGCCTGTCTGGCGCTTGAGAAGCCAGTTAAAGTCGCCTATCTTGGACCCGAAGGAACCTTTACCCAAGAAGCTGCGCTCAAACATTTTGGAGATTCTGCGGTCAGTGTCCCCCAGACGGCCATTGATGAGGTTTTCCGTGAGGTTTTAGCGGGCTCATGCCACTATGGTGTAGTACCCGTAGAAAACTCTACAGAGGGTGTGATTAGTCATACCCTAGACAGCTTTATGGATTCATCACTTAAAATATGTGGTGAGGTTGAGTTGCGTATCCATCAGCATTTTATGGTGGGCGAAAATACCAATAAACAGGGTATCACTCGAGTATATTCTCATGCCCAGTCTCTGGCTCAGTGCCGTCAATGGCTCAATGCTAACTATCCAGCTATCGAGCGAGTTGCCGTAAGCAGTAACTCTGAAGCCGCAAGGCGCGTTCAGGGTGAGTGGAACTCTGCGGCAATAGCCGGTGATATGGCCTGTGAATTATATAATCTACAAAAATTACATGAAAAAATTGAAGATCAGCCAGATAACTCAACGCGTTTTTTGATAATTGGTAGAGAAAACGTCCCGCCAAGCGGTAAGGATAGAACTTCTATTGTGGTTTCTGTTCGCAACAAGCCGGGCGCATTGCATGATTTAATTGCTCCATTCCGACGTCATAACGTTGATATGACCCGCTTGGAATCAAGACCCTCACGCAATAGTAAATGGAGCTATGTGTTCTTTATAGATTTAGAAGGCCATATCGAAGATCAGCCAGTTGCCGCAGTATTGGATGAATTAAATTCCCAAGTTGTTGAGCTAAAAGTTTTGGGCTCCTATCCCAGTGCTGTTTTGTAAATACAGCTGCACAAAGCTAAGGACAATCGGGTAAATTTATGGCCAAGAAAAAAACTGAAAAAGTAGTTAATCGATTAGTGATCATTGGTATGGGGCTTATAGGCTCCAGCTTGGCAGCTGCTGTGCGCGAAAGAAATATTGCTAAAGAAGTTATTGGTATTTCAAGACGTAAATCTACCTTAGAAATTGCCCTTAATAATGGCATAGTGGATCGTTGTGCTGACGATTTAGTGGAGGTGGCCAGCGAGTTATCTTCTGGTGATGTAGTCGTTATCGGTGTGCCAACACTGAGTGTTCCTGAAGTTTTAAAGCAATGTGTTGAACTACTTTCCCCAGAAGTCACTATTACCGATGTGGCTAGCGTAAAAGAATCTGTGGTGATCGCAGCACAGGAGCTGTTTGGTGAAGTGCCATCACAGCTGGTTCCCGGACACCCCATTGCGGGTTCTGAGAAAAGCGGTGTGACTGCGGCTAATTCTGAACTGTTTATTGATCATCGGGTAATTTTAACACCGGTGGAGTCTACCTCAGAAGATCATCTAAAGCGCACTTCAGCTCTATGGCAGAATGTGGGTGCTATGGTTTCCACAATGACTGTTCAAGAGCATGACCAAATTCTCGCCGCAACCAGCCATTTGCCACATTTTCTCGCCTATTCTTTGGTTGATACCTTGGCAGGTATGAATGAAAAAACTGACATTTTCCGTTATGCCGCCGGTGGATTTAGAGACTTTACTCGAATTGCAGCCAGCGACCCTATTATGTGGCGCGATATTGCTGTAGCCAATAAAAAAGCCGTTATCGAGGTGATGGATAAAGTCATGGATAACCTAGTGAGTCTTCGTTCACTTATTGAAAATACTGAAGAAGATAAGCTTACTGCAATGTTTAAACGAGCAAGGGATGCCAGAAACCACTTTGGTAGCATGCTTGAAAGTAATAAATTAGATACTGGATTACAAAGCCCTATGAATGAAAAAGTAATTAATTATATTGTTTCACCTGGCGGAAATGCGCGTGGTGATCTTCGCGTACCAGGCGATAAGTCTATGTCTCATCGGTCAATTATGCTCGGCTCGCTGGCCGATGGCATGACTGAGGTCACCGGTTTTCTTGAGGGTGAAGATAGTCTAGCTACGCTTCAGGCATTCCGTGATATGGGTGTTGAAATAGAAGGCCCGAATGAGGGTCGTGTGGTGATTCGTGGTGTAGGCCTTCATGGCTTAAAGGCGCCTAAAAAACCCCTGTATCTGGGTAATTCTGGCACCTCTATTCGTCTTTTAAGTGGCCTATTGGCCGGTCAGGCTTTTGATGTTGAGTTACAGGGTGATACCTCTTTATCAGGAAGACCTATGGGTCGTGTAGCAACGCCTTTACGCAAAATGGGCGCAGTAATTGAGACTGAAAAAGATGGTACGCCTCCTATGCGTATCAAGGGTGGTCAAAAGCTCAAGGGTATTAATTATCGTATGCCAATGGCCAGTGCACAGGTGAAGTCCTGTGTGTTGCTAGCTGGACTCTATGCAGAGGGCGAGACGACCACAGTTGAGCCAGCCCCTACAAGAGATCATACTGAGCGCATGTTGCGAGGTTTTGGTTATCAGGTTGATTCCAATGATGATACTGCCAGTTTAAATGGTGGCGGCCGGTTAACCTCAACGAGAATTAATGTGCCAGCAGATATTTCTTCTGCGGCTTTCTTTATGGTAGCTGCAGCGATTGTTCCCGGGTCAGATATTACATTGCGTCATGTGGGAGTAAATCCTACGCGAATTGGTGTGATTAATATTCTTCGTCAAATGGGCGCTAATATTGAACTATTTAATCCTGCTCAGGTTGGTGATGAGCCGGTGGCTGATATTCGTGTGCGCTACGCGCCACTGAAGGGTATTGCTATCCCAGAAGATCAAGTGCCGCTAGCTATTGATGAATTCCCAGTATTATTTGTTGCCGCCGCCTGTGCTGAAGGTAAAACAATCCTTACCGGTGCAGAAGAGTTAAGAGTTAAGGAAAGTGACCGCATTCAAAGCATGGCTGATGGCCTTGTAACGCTGGGTGTAGACGCAGTTGCT
Source organism: Porticoccaceae bacterium (assembly GCA_024644585.1). GTDB lineage: Bacteria > Pseudomonadota > Gammaproteobacteria > Pseudomonadales > Porticoccaceae > HTCC2207. Next base: position 24,684 of record JAHEHM010000005.1, read on the forward strand.
ACGGACGATGGCATTCATATTGAGGGTGGCGAGATTGGCAGCGGAGAAGTTGAGAGCTTTGATGATCACCGTATTGCTATGGCATTTAGTATTGCTGCACTGCGCGCTAATGGGCCAATTATTATTAAAGAAACTAATAATGTTGCTACGTCTTTTCCTAATTTTATTTCCTTGGCAAGACAGGTCGGAATCAATATTAAGCTAGCATGAACAGTGTAAAAATTATCACAATTGATGGGCCTAGCGGTTCTGGTAAGGGGACAATAAGTCGTATTCTTGCGGAGCAACTGGGCTTTCATTATCTAGATAGTGGGGCGCTTTATCGCCTGCTAGGTCTGGTTGCTGTTCGTCATGGCATCGAGATTAGCATCAATGCGGATCTTACCCAGTTGGCAAAAAATATGGATGTGAGTTTTCAGTCAAAAGCTGATGGCCATAATATTGTATTGCTTGAGGGTGAGGACGTAACCGATGAATTGCGAACTGAAGAAACAGGTGCGCTAGCCTCTAGAGTAGCCGAAAACCCAGAGGTTCGATCCGCTTTACTAGAACGTCAGCACCAGTTTGCAAAGTTGCCAGGCTTGGTTGCCGATGGCAGAGATATGGGTACAAAAGTGTTTCCCGAGGCGCAACTAAAGATATTTTTAACGGCAAGCATAGAAGAGCGTGCAAAACGGCGCTATAAACAGTTGCTTGAAAGGGGTGAAAATGTTAAATTGCGCGCCCTCGAAGAGCAGGTTCGTTCTCGAGACGAAAGAGATATGAACAGAAAGACATCACCGTTGGCTGTTGCAACAGATGCAGTTGAGGTGGATTCATCTGATCTAACTATTCAAGAAGCGGTTGATAGAGTGCAGAATTTAGCTATCTTACGCGGGCTTTTATAGGTATCTCAAATTAATCGGTGTATTAGCAGTCGCCAGCTATTGCTGTTAATCGCCTTATTTTAACTGACCCACGTATACTGGCCACGTGGAACAAAGAGATCGGCGCAGTTTTACCTCTGTCGAATCTCTGTCAATACTCAGGACATTATCCATGAGCGAAAGTTTTCAAGAATTATTTGAGCAAAGTTTACAAACTGTAGAAATGAACCCAGGTGCCATTATTACTGGCGTTATTATCGATGTTGATAAAGATTGGGTCACAGTTCATGCTGGTTTGAAATCCGAAGGTGTTATCCCTGCAGAACAATTTTTAAATGATAAAGGCGAGCTAGACGTCAATGTCGGTGATGAGGTACAGGTATCTCTTGAAGCGGTTGAAGACGGATTTGGTGCTACTCGACTTTCTCGTGAAAAAGCGCGTCGTGCAGAATCTTGGATTGAACTCGAAGCGGCACATACTAAAGATGAGATCGTTACCGGTGTAATCAGCGGTAAGGTCAAAGGTGGATTCACTGTAGATGTACGTGGCTTACGCGCATTCCTACCGGGTTCACTTGTAGATGTAAGACCTCTTCGTGAGATCACGCATCTAGAAAACATAGAATTAGAATTTAAAGTTATCAAGTTAGATGTTAAGCGCAACAACGTTGTTGTGAGCCGTCGTGCTGTTATGGAGAGTGCAAACTCTGCAGAGCGTGAAGAATTGCTCGCCAACATTGAAGAAGGCGTTTCATTGAAAGGTATCATTAAGAACCTTACCGATTACGGTGCCTTTGTTGATTTGGGTGGTGTTGACGGTCTACTACACATTACTGATATGTCTTGGAAGCGTATTAAGCATCCATCAGAAATGATCAACGTTGGTGACGAAATTGACGTTAAAGTACTTAAGTTTGATCGCGAGCGTAACCGTGTATCACTAGGTATGAAGCAAATGGGCGAAGATCCTTGGGGCGATATCAAAGGTCGTTACCCTGAAGGTGCTCGCGCTAAGGCTAAGGTAACTAACCTAACAGACTATGGTTGTTTTGCTGAGCTTGAAGATGGCGTTGAAGGTCTTGTTCACGTTTCAGAAATGGATTGGACTAATAAAAATGTTCACCCATCTAAGATCGTTGACTTAGGTCAGGAAGTTGAAGTTATGGTTCTAGAAATCGACGAAGAACGTCGTCGTATCTCTCTAGGTATCAAACAGTGCTTCACTAATCCTTGGGATGACTTTGCGGCTACTAAAGCTAAAGGTGACAAGGTTACAGGTAATATCAAATCTATCACTGACTTCGGTATCTTTATTGGTCTTGAAGGCGGCATTGATGGTTTGGTTCACCTTTCTGATATTTCTTGGAACGAAGCTGGCGAAGAAGCCGTTCGCAACTTTAAGAAGGGCGAAGAGGTTGAGTCAGTGGTATTGAGCATTGATGCTGAAAGAGAGCGTATTTCTTTGGGTATTAAGCAGCTTTCTGACGATCCATTTAATAACTATGTAACCACTAATGATAAGGGTTCAATTGTTACTGGAACTATTAAAGAAGTTGATGCTAAAGGTGCTGTTATTGATTTAGGTAACGATATTGAAGCTACACTTAAAGCCTCTGACCTGTCTCGTGAGCGTGTTGAAGATGCGCGTAACGAACTGAAAGTAGGTGATAGTGTTGAAGCTAAGATTATTAATGTTGATCGCAAAACACGAGCAATCAACCTATCGATTAAAGCTAAGGATATTTCAGATGAGAAAGAGGCTGTTAAAGCTCATCGTAAATCTGAAACTGATTCTTCTTCACCAGCAACAATTGGTGATCTTATTAAGGCTCAGATGGATAAATAATCTGGTTTTGATGAAAAAGGGTGGCTTTGCCACCCTTTTTTTTGCTTTAAATTCACTCAAAAGTAAATAAAACCTTGTATTCATGTGAAACTTTTATAAAATCGATATGTAGTGTTATTAATCTTTTAACGCGCTCACAAAAACCTAGGTAACAGATAGCTACTTCGATGACCAAATCTGAATTAATTGAAAAAATAGCGATCAGTCAGGATCAACTGCCCCCTCGAGATGTCGAGCAAGCAGTCCGTATGATTTTAGAACGTATGGCAAATGCACTGGTAAGTAAACAGCGCATTGAGATTCGTGGGTTTGGTAGTTTTTCATTGCATTATCGTGCGCCACGTACTGGGCGCAACCCCAAGACAGGTGGTTCAGTGACTCTCAGTGGTAAGTACGTCCCACATTTCAAACCCGGTAAAGATCTTCGTGATCGTGTCAATAACAGCTTCTAATTCCTGAAATTTTCTCTTTACAATGGTTACCTAAGAATCATAGTCTCTGGGTAATTCCTAAGCATCCGACCGCGTATTTCTGATAATGGATTTTTTTCGTCATTAGTGACTTGTAAAGGATTTAAAGGACACTCATTATTTTTTATATAGTGCAATGCAGTGGCTAGCATTCTTTCATTTGGGTTCCCCAATGGTTGGCTCAAATCATCCGCAACCATACAGCCTAGTACTTCTGCGCCATCATCTTTATCAGAGGGAATAAGACCATCAGCATAGTCGCCAAAGCCCTTGCTGTTTTTACCTTCAAATTGAATGGTAAAGTAAGTAGTTCCGCAATTGTCTCTTGGAACAAAACCATAGGGCTTTCCTAGGGTTTTTTCGCCAATTAAGATAACCTCAATATCGATCCCTCGTAATCCATTGATAAGATACTCACTGGCTGAGGCGGTATTGCCTGTGGAAATAATATATATTCGTGAAAGATTCAACATAGGCAAGTCAGATCCTTCATCGGCAGAAAGCCCCATTGCGATGGTTGGGTAGGGGACCCATACATTTTCGATAGTGCGCTTATCATTGTGAATGATTTCACCATAAAGTTTATCTCTGCCATTGTCACCTACAATCATGGCTGCCAATTGGGCTGATATATCAAGATAACCACCTCCGTTATAGCGCAAATCCAAAACTAATTCATTAATAGACGTTG